>CAUQFM010000180.1:0-2506 GCA_963517295.1 uncultured Vagococcus sp. | reverse complement strand
TAGTTCCTAATAATAAGGGGACACAAGCTAGTACTAGTGCTGAAAAGCGTAATGAGTTTTTTTTCATGAGTTTTGCTCCTTTTATTTAAAATGATATATATTATTTATTATACATGAGTTTCTCGAAAAGTTAAATAGTTATTTTTTTCTAAAGTTTGTGTAGCTTTTTATTCGTTTTTGTTGTTAATAATGACCTGAACAAATTTTTGTGAGGCTAATGAGAGAGAAACGCTTTTTAAATAACACAAACCGATTGCTCTTTTGGGTATTTGCTCGATTAATGTGACTTCTTGAAGCAATCCTTGATCAATATAGGCTTGAGAAAATTCTTTAGTCACACAAGCGATACCTAAATTAATTTTAGCGAAATCTAATAATAGATCATGAGATCCTAATTCAAATTCTGGTTTTAAGGATAGTTTTTTTTCTTTTAAAAAATCATCCATAAATCGCCTGGAAATAGAATCTTGATCCAAGCAGATGATGGGATATTTAATAACTTCTTTTATAGAAATTGGCTGCAAAAAATCATTTGTATATTTAGAACCATAAACAAAAGTATCTTGAATATCGGCACAGTGAATTTTTTCTAATTTTTCATCTTCAATTGGAAAATTACAAATAGCAATGTCAATTTTACCTTGTTTTAAAGTTTCGATTAACTCAGAGGTCGTACCATTAACAAGTTTAAAAGTAATTTCAGGATAGGTTTGATGAAAAGATTCTAGAAAAGGAAGCAGAAAATAACGAGAAATAGTATCACCCACACCTATTTCAATTTTTCCACCTTTAAGTAATTTGAATTCTTCCATCTTCTTTTCCCCTGAATCTAGTAAATTTAGTGCAGAGTAGACATAATCATGAAGTAGCTTGCCTTCTTCTGTTAAAACCACACCTTGTGGGCTGCGATTAAACAGACGAATAGAGAGTTCTTGTTCGAGTTGTGAGATTGATTGACTAACGGCTGGTTGAGTTAAATAAAGACTTTTAGCCGCCTTTGAAAAGCTTTTATGCTGGGAAACTTCATAAAAAACACGATAAAGATCAAGTTTATTTACCATATAAATCCTCCTTATATCAGCTATATTAGATATTAATTTTACTTATATCATGAAACACGGTATAGTACAAGGGTAGAAAAATTAGAAGTACATGGAAAGTCATGTAAGAAGGAGCGATTTCTATTGGAACGCACAGTTGGAACAGTAACTAGAGGGCTTCGTTGTCCGATTATTAACGAAGGTGACAGTATTGAAACTATCGTTGTTGAGAGTGTCTTAAAAGCATCAGAAGCAGAAGGATTTAAAATTGAAGATAAAGACATTGTTTGTGTGACCGAATCGATTGTCGCTAGAGCACAAGGGAATTATGCATCAATTGATCAAATCGCAAAAGATGTGACAAATAAATTTGGTGAGGCAACAGTTGGCGTGATCTTTCCAATTTTTAGTCGTAATCGTTTTTCAAATATCTTAAAAGGAATTGCACGCGGTGCTAAAAAGGTCGTGTTAATGTTAAGTTATCCATCAGACGAAGTGGGAAATCATTTAGTGTCTTTGGATGCGTTAGATGAAAAAGGAATTAATCCATGGACTGATGTTTTAGATGAAAAACAATTTAGAGAGTTGTTTGGTTACAACAAACATACCTTTACAGGTGTTGACTATATTGAATATTATAAGGAATTAATTGCAAATGAAGGAGCTGAGTGTGAAGTTATCTTCTCACAAAAGCCAAAAACGATTTTAGAGTACACAAAAAATGTTTTAACATGTGACATTCATACTCGTTTCCGTACAAAACGAATTTTAGAAAACAATGGTGCTGAAAAAGTTTATGCTTTAGATGATATTTTATCAGAATCAATAGATGGTAGCGGATTTAATGAAAATTACGGTTTATTAGGCTCAAACAAATCAACTGAAGAAGGTATTAAGTTGTTTCCAAGAGATTGTCAGCCAGTAGTTGAGGGAATCCAAGAAGTTATCAAAGAAGAAACAGGTAAAACTGTTGAAGTTATGATTTACGGAGATGGTGCATTTAAAGATCCAGTTGGAAAAATCTGGGAATTAGCTGATCCAGTTGTTTCACCAGCTTTTACATCAGGCTTAGAAGGAACACCAAACGAAGTGAAATTAAAGTATTTAGCAGACAATAATTTTTCAGATTTACGTGGAGCGGACTTAGAAGCAGCGATTAAGAAACATATTAATGAAAAAGATGAAGATTTAACAGGTTCTATGGAAGCGCAAGGAACAACACCACGCCAATTAACTGATTTAATTGGATCATTAGCCGATTTAACATCAGGTAGTGGAGACAAAGGAACACCAATCGTCTTTATCCAAGGCTATTTCGATAACTTTACAAAATAGAGTGGTGAAAACGGCGTTTAGCTCTGAGTAACTGGAGAAAACCAGAAACAATCCATGGGTTTAGGATTGCTTCTGGTTTTTGAAGTTACCTCAAAGAGCTGCAGTTTGAACCCGGACTAAAATAGAGTGGT
>CAUQFM010000179.1:0-2586 GCA_963517295.1 uncultured Vagococcus sp. | reverse complement strand
ACACCAAGAATAGATGTTAATCAAACAAGGATGTTTTAGAGCTATGTTGTTTTGAATGCTTCCAAAACAGAACAAACAAGAGGAGGATTTAAATTTAAGTTTTAGAGCTATGTTGTTTTGAATGCTTCCAAAACTTCTACACCATTTTCGTAATACTGCATTAAGTTTTAGAGCTATGTTGTTTTGAATGCTTCCAAAACTAATCAATTGCAACACATTTCATATCAAAAGTTTTAGAGCTATGTTGTTTTGAATGCTTCCAAAACGATTTAGCTGTCTATTCTATGTGTATTCTAGTTTTAGAGCTATGTTGTTTTGAATGCTTCCAAAACGCCACCTTTCGGAATAAGCCGCGTAGTGCTGTTTTAGAGCTATGTTGTTTTGAATGCTTCTAAAACTAATGAGAGCCTACAAAATAGGTTACGTTGTAATTTTAATAAAAAAGTAAATTACAATATAAAAAATTACTAAAAAACTAATTAAATAATAAAAATTATCAACTTTTATAATCCTAAAAAAAGTCTGAATTTAATGGCTTGTGGAGAATAAAGCACTTCTTTTAGGGGATAAATACTACCAATGTGGTGAAAAAAGTCCTGATTTTCAATTAAGAAAATCAGGACTTTTTCAGTAGCCTCCAATATAAAAGAATTTCTTTTTTATTTTCTAGCACTTTCTATATCGAAAATCACATCAGACAATGGAATAGTCTTTAATGATTTTTCCATCTCTATGCGGGCTGTTTCAAATTTATCATTCAGTATCCGTTGAATTTGACTTCCCACTAAACAATCAGGGTGTGTATTTTTGTGAACATTGAAAACATCTTGATCCCCATCAATTGCCATATAAATATCGTATAGAGAAATATTACTGGAATCTTTTGCTAATCGATTGACTTTTTTTCCAGGTTGACTTTCAAGTAGTCCAGCTTGTTTTAATTGACTCATAATCCGTCTAATTACAACTGGATTGGTATTAACACTTTTAGAAATATCTGTTGAAGTTGGAGTTGAAGAAGCCTCAATTTCTAATAAACTTAAAATATGAACTGCCACACTTAATTTAGTAGACATCGCCATCTTACTAACCTCCTTCAATAATCTTCATTTGCTAGTTACGCACACTAACTCTTTTCTGATTATACTCAGGTTGCCCCATTAAATCAACTACAGCAATCGCGTAATCTAGGTAACTAATATAACTATCACCTTTTTCGTTCGCACTAAATTCTTCCCCAGCTAAAACATACTGACTAGTTTTGGGTCCTTCTGCATCAAACATAGCCGCAGGACTGATGTAAAGCCAATTCACATCATTAACTTGACGTAAATTTTCTAAAGATTTACCCATTGCTACAGCAAGTGGCTTGTAAGCATCAGGGAATTCTGGACCATCCATCAATTGGATTTTTTGATCCGAGTCTACGTATAAACTCCCTGCTCCCCCAACAACTAATAGACGAGTTGCTGTATTTTTTAAAATACTTGTAAGATGAGCCAAACTTGTACTATGTTGATCCACATTGTCTCCCCAGGCAGCAAAAGCATCGACTACCACATCAAAAGAGCTTAGATCCTCAGTTTTTAAACTAAATAAATCTTTTTCGATAACGTTAACCTCTGTATTATTTAATTTTCCTTTATTTCTAATAATTGCAGTAACGTCCAAACCTCGTGAAGTAGCCTCATTTAAAATAGCCATTCCTGATTTTCCTGTAGCGCCAATAATTCCAATTTTCATAATTAAAACCTCCGATTAGTTTTTAATGTAACTTTTTTTATTACATTTAATTTAATCTAATTATTGAACTTTGTCAAACATTTGATTTGATAATTTTTGAGATAATGTCTAAAACAAGTTAAACTGAAATTAACAAATAAAGTGATGGAGGGTTTAAAATGAAAGTAAGTTATCATGGGCATTCAGTTGTTTTGATTGAAACGAATCAAGGAGAAAAAATTATCATTGATCCATTTTTAACAGGTAATCCATTAACAGATTTAATAGCAGATCAGGTAAAAGTTGATTATATTTTAGTCACACATGGGCATAACGATCACGTAGGCGACATGGTATCTTTAGCTAAAAAAAATTCAGCAACGTTAATTTCAATTCCAGAAATTAGTCATTTTGGTATGAAGAAAGGCATAAAAAAAGTTCATGAAATGAATATAGGAGGTTCTTTTGAATTTCCGTTTGGTCGAGTGAAGATGGTTTTTGCACAACATAGTTCGGGTTACACCACAGATGAAGAGATGATTTATATGGGAGAATCAGCTGGATTCGTTATTGAAATTGATGGTGTAACGATTTATCATGCTGGAGATACAGCGTATTTTAGTGATTTAGAACTACTGAATGAGGATTTTGACATTGATTTAGCTTTTTTACCAATTGGGGATAATTTTACAATGGGAATCAAAGATGCAGTGAAAGCTCAAAATAAAATTCAAGCAAAAAAAGTTGTGCCGATTCATTATGATACATTTCCAGTGATTGAACAAAATCCACAAGAATTTATTAACCAACTACCAGAGGATGTCGGATATGCGATGAAAGTTGGAGAGGTGTTAGAGTACTAAA
>CAUQFM010000178.1:0-2656 GCA_963517295.1 uncultured Vagococcus sp. | reverse complement strand
TCTAAAAAACTAACCTTACTCTCATTTTATATTTTCGTTACCCTTTTTTCACAAAAAGAAATCACCCTATTCAAATAATCTTCACATTTTCAAGCTAATATATAAATATACCAACAAAACAACCCTAACAATAAACTTTTTCATTTTATTTACTCCTCCAAAGTAAATAAACAACTCCTTTTTTGCCTCTAGTTTTTTAGCTAGAGGCTTTTTTTATTTTCTTAAATAAGTGAACAGAAAAATAAAGGCTTGCTAGGTATTCCGTTTTGGAATCACTATCAAGCCTCACATTCTTATAAACATCGACTTTATTCTAAGTAAACTGATTTTTATTAAATTTTTTTAACGATGCCCATCCCAATAACTAAAATTGATCAAAGACTTCCTGAAGCCTAGCTAAAAATTGGCTCACATGAAACCCATCGCAGGTAGCGTGATGAACTTGCACCGCTATCGGTAATAATCTTCGGTCATTCTCTTCAATCATTTTTCCACCCGTAATAATTGGTCCTAAAAAGTTATCATTATTTTTAATGGATAAATCAAAGCCGTCAAAAGACGTCCACGGAATCATCGAAATCGGTAAAATGTTTTCTGGGAAATCTAGTTGTGGTGCCAATCTATTAGAAGTTTCATACTCCTTCACTGTTTTTATGTATGCTTTTTGAAAACTCTCGAAATTTATATCCCACTTCGTCCAAACACTAATGAAGTTATCACTAACTTTACTAGAGATTGTATAGTTCGGCTCTAAATTATCCCATAAAATAAGTTCACCATGTTCGGTAATTGCCACTTTGAAGCAATCAAACTCGTTGATTACTTGAGTTACTTGATGAATGAACGCTGGATAAAATTTAATCTTTCGCTCCTTAATTCCTTGATAAAATTTAGTCACATCCAATTTTGTCGTCATACTAAAGCGAGTTCCTTGTGCCATAAACGCTGCAAAATGCTCTTTTCTATGCCATGTTTCCTGGTTAATTAATTGATAATTCATTATTTTTCCTCCTAATATTAAATCTGTGTAATATTAAGAGGTTAACTTAACTGACTTGATCATTTTTTATCATTCCTTTAAGGATATTTTAGCAGAAAAACAGATTTTTTTCTTATCTTAAATTAAAGAATCAATTTTTTATTGACATTTAGCCCATTTCCATTTAATCTTTTATTTATAATTTTCTGACAATTTAGATAATTAGACAAATAACCTTCATTAAAAAGGAGAGATTACTATTCGTATCTTTAAAAAAGAATCTGTACAAACATTTTTAAATGCTGATGCTAACTTAACAAGAACTTTACGTGCCAGAGATTTACTCGCTTTGGGAATCGGTGCTGTCATTGGAACCGGGATTTTTATTCTACCCGGACATGAAGCAGCACAACATGCAGGACCTGCTGTCTCTATTGCTTTTTTAGTCGCTGCTTTATTATCAGGACTTGTAGGAATGGCCTACGCTGAATTTTCATCTGCCATGCCTGTTGCAGGCTCGGCCTATTCCTTTGGTTCCGTTGTCTTTGGAGAAATCGTTGGTTGGCTACTCGGTTGGGGATTGATTTTAGAATACTTCTTAGCCGTTTCTGCTGAAGCCACTGGATTTGCAGCTTACTTTAATAACAACGTACTATCCGCTTTTAACATCACCTTACCAAAAGCTTTACAATCAGGCCCATTAGAAGGTGGGATGGTTAATATTACCGCTGTTTTGATTGTTCTTGTTGTTGCCTTTATTGTTAGTAAAGGAGCTGCATTATCTAAAAATATTGAAAATGTTGCCGTTATCGTTAAAATTGCGATTATTATTTTATTTATCGTTGTTGGTTTCTTCTACATTAATACTGACAACTATGTCCCTTTTTATCCTGAAGAATTTCATAGTGCTCCTTTTGGTTTTGGTGGTATTTCTACTGCAGCAGCCACAGTTTTCTTTGCTTTTATTGGCTTTGATGCCTTGGCTTCTAACTCGGCTGAAACCATTAATCCAAAGAAAAATATGATTCGTGGAATTTTAGGAACAGTTATTGTTTCAGTTATTCTTTATGTTAGTTTTTCTTTAGTCTTAACTGGTGTGGTTCATTACACTGAATTAAATGTAGATGATCCTGCAGCTTATGCTTTAAAAGCCGTTAACCTATCCGCATGGAACAAATTAATTTCAATTGGTGCCCTAGTTGGTATCTTTACTGCAATGATCACGATGTTTATGGGTGGTTCAAGATTGGTTTATGCTTTGGGACGTGATGGATTACTTCCTAAATCATTAGGTAGCATTGATAAAAAATACAGTGTTCCTAAAAAAGCGATTATTTTAGCAACTGTTGTTCAAGCTTTCTTTGCTGGAATGGTTCCTTTAACTGATTTAGCCTCATTAATTAATGCCGGTACATTACTTGCCTTTACTTTTATCTCTTTTGGGATTATTCCATTAAGAAAAAGAAAAGACATTCCAAATGACGGCTTCAAAATGCCACTATACCCAGTCTTACCAATCGTCGCTAGTCTCTTTAGCATTTACTTTATTATCATGCTACCAAGCTTCACTAAAGTAGCTGTTGCGATTTGGATGGTCGTTGGGGTAGTCTTCTATCTTGTCTATGGGTTGAAACATTCGAAATTACAGAATAGATAAAGGTGGATAAAAAGTTGTTT
>CAUQFM010000177.1:0-2721 GCA_963517295.1 uncultured Vagococcus sp. | reverse complement strand
AATACAAAACGAGGCTGACAAAATGTCAGTCTCGTTTTTGTTTATACGAATAATTTTTAATAGTCAGGGAATAAAAAGTCTACTCTCACGACAACTTCACCAAAAACGATCAATCAAAAAGAACAATTATTCATTTTTGCCTCCATTTACTCAGAGCAAGCCGACTTTTCCCCCCTCTTTTTTAAATTAATTAATTTTTAATTTATTCAAAATTTCTTTTGGTATCTCTTCTTGTTGAACTTCTTCCCACGTTTCTACAAAACGCCCTTTAGTATCTAGCTTAAGAATTGCATTCTCTCTCAGCTCTCCAGGAGTATAGTAAGTTAAATCATGACTTTTACCACTTTCACTAACAGCTTTTTGTGAATACAAGTAACCGCCTGGCTCTTGTTTTGTTCCATATTTACTATTCGTCACTACATATGACGGTTCTTTTTTTACCATTACATTAAATCGATCAAATATTTGACCCAAATCATTATTTTGAGATGAAACTTGACCTTCTGTTAGCTTAGATCCCAAAATTGGACCTCCTACAATAATTGTTCCAACTATAATTACACCAATAATAAATTTTTTCATTTATATTTTCCACCTTTATTTCTATTTTATAAACAAATTATAACTAATTATTGAAAGCTTTTAAAAAGGCGGCAGACGGATTTTAATTAATACTTTAGCCGTAAAAAAAACTAGACATGAGAACGTATGTTCTGTTACAATAGATTTATAGCTTTAATTACAGGAGGTTACTATGAAAAAAGCAGGCTTTATTTTATTGGATCAATACGCTGATTGGGAAGGTAGTTATCTATCCGCAATATTAGCTCAAGAAAGTTTTAGTATCACCACTTTATCCACACAAGAAACAGTTCAATCAATCGGTGGTTTCACCACTAAGATAGACACATTAATCACGAAAGAAAATCCTCTAATCGATTTTGATTTACTCGTTTTAATTGGTGGCAATTCTTGGCATCTTGATTTCCCCGAAATCACTCAATTACTGACAAGATATATTGCACATAAAAAACCAGTAGCTGCTATCTGTGGCGCTGTTGATTACTTAGCAAAAAACGGTTTATTAACCAATTTTAGTCATACAGGAAATGCTCAATTCTTTTGGAACGATTTTAACAATTATCTGAATAAAGAACAATTTCTAGAACAACAAGCTGTTCTAGATAAACAATTAGTTACTGCAAACGGAACAGCTACTCTTGATTTTACTGAACTAACTTTAGAAATGGTTGGTTTCACTCAGAAAGAAGCACAGAAAAAAGTTGATATGTACCGTTTAGGTTATTATGACTTTTGTGAAAAATATGGAAATCCTTATCTTAGTTAGTAGACACAAAAAAGCTTCTCATGATTAGTTTCATGAAAAGCTTTTTTACTAAAATCCTATATTTTATACCCATATGATTTTTCTTTTAGAGACAATAAAATTAGAAAAGATGAGTAGTTCATTGGAATCATATTGTCTATTTCTTTTGAACTCATGGTATCCTCTTCTTTCTCATGTATAATTAATGTATCCGTTTTGGATATATTAAACCAGTTTTTTAGAAAAATAAAGAACTAAATCATCATTATTGAGACAACTCTCTCCCCTCTTTAATTGACGATTATTGTACCAAATACCTGAACCATCTGGAACGTAACCATTTTTTATATAGAGACGTTGAGCAGCACCGTAACCTGGATGAAGACCCACACCTATTGTCAAAATATCCGTAGAAAAACTAACTTCATAAGCGGCTCTTTTTATTAGTTTCTGCCCAATACTCATGCGTTGAAATCTTTCAAAAACATTGAAATCAACTATTTCTGGTAAAAGATCTTTGAAAGGTCCATGAATTGCTTTGGGTACAATAGTCAAATACCCCGCCACTTGAGAATTAATTTCTGCTACTAACACTTGGCGTTTTCCCTTTTTCTGTTCTAAAAAATAATTAGTTAGAATATCCGTTCTTTTCTCCCAATTTTGATTAGCAAATTCTTCATCAATTGCTAAAACATCTTCCTTTTCCATTTTTCTAATAACTAATTCCATTAATATCCCCTCTTTTTTAAATAATACCTATAGTTTATCATAAGCAAGACAATTGCTTTTTTTTAATTTAAAAAGTATGTTAAAGATATAAAATATCAACACAATCAAAGGAGAAAAAATATGAAATTATTAATCGAAACTGCCCCTTGGCAACGTGCCGCTGCTCTTTATGTTAGAATGTCGGTTTTTGTTTTAGAGAGAGGGATGAGCCTGCAAGATGAATTTGATGAGTTTGATACAGACGAAGCCGTTTACGCTGTGATTTATGATCAGGACTTACCTATTGCAACAGCGCGTTTACTCAAAGAAGATCATTCAACTTGTCGAATAACTCGAGTTGCCACATTAAAAGAGTATCGCGGGCAACAAAAAGGTGCAGAAATTATAGCAGGTTTAGAGGCTTACGCCATAGCTCATCATTATAAAAAAGCCTTAATTCACTCTGAAGTGGCAGCGAAAGTTTTTTACGAGAAACAAGGTTACACTGCTGTTTCTGAGGTTTACAAAGAAGACGGTGTTCCTTGTCAGACGTTAGAAAAAATATTACTTTAATTATCTGGATTAGTGGTGCTTATGGAGCTAGTAAAACAACTATCGCCGAGGAACTCGACAGAGGGACTGCAACATAAGTAAGTTGCAGTCCCTCTTTTAAACTCATGAATTAA
>CAUQFM010000176.1:0-2846 GCA_963517295.1 uncultured Vagococcus sp. | reverse complement strand
GGTTTCATTTCTTCTTTATTTTTCTTCTTCAATCACAAATTTTAAGCCTTCTAAATCAAAAAATTGGGTTAGGATATTATTCACTACTGCAAATATCTCTGACGGTTCTTTATAGTTATTTGCTACTTTATGTTGGCTAAATCCTTTTTTTATGAGTAATTTATCATATTCTGGAATCACCGAAACCTCATTTGTTCCATTTTTATAAACATCATAATCTTCTGCCATATCATACTCTTGAAATTGTTTATATCCATTTGCTAAGGCAACTGTCATAACTAAAGATGTCACATCCAAATTTTCTAATGGACGATTTAAATCATTTAAAACCAATACATAAACATCACTTTTAACTGTCGGACACGCGTTACAACCACCATTAATAAGATCTGTTGTTTTAATAATTTTTACTTCCTTCATTTTCTCTTCACCTTCTTCTATTATATCACGTTCATTTTATCACAATTTAACTTAGTTTTTTCAAAATACGGATTTAACTAATGTGCTAAAATAAAGATCAACCTTAAAATTAGGAGGAATCATTATGATTGAAACTTTTTGGTTAGAATTTTGCCACAGTAAGCAGCTAAAAAACATCTCCATGCCAGATGCTTGGATGTTTGGTGATGGCGTTGATACTAAGATGGCAGACGAGTTAGTTAATCTTGTTTTAGCAGAAAAAAAACGTGGCACTTGTTCCGTTTTTGATTTTTACAAAATGAATAAAGAAACGTTACCTCAAATTGGACAATTTGATATTATCTTAAATGGGCAAGGTGAACCTGTTGCTATTATCCAAATTAAAAAAATCGAATTAGTTCAAATGGATAGCATCGGTGAAGAATTCGCTTTGAGTGAAGGCGAAGGTGATTTAACTTATAAATATTGGTACGATGAACATAAAAAATTCTTTATGAATGAAGCTGAAAGTTTAGGTGTTGAATTTAATACTCAAATGGAACTGATTTGCGAGAATTTTGAAGTGGTTTATAGAATGGGCGAGTCAAAAATTGTTTTACTCTGATCAACTTTACCAAAAGCGATCACTCTTTTTAATTGATCGCTTTTCATGAAGTTGTCGTGAGAGTAGACCTTTGAATTATCTTTTTTTAACATCATTCCAAACTTTAAAACCTCATTGATTCTTCTGATATTTCTATTCTTCTAACTTTCATTCCTTTTTTATTTTACTTCATTGTTTGATGCTTTTACCATGTTAATGATAACCACACTAGTGTCTGAAAAGTAATCCCCTACATGTTGTTTTTTAGGATTCAGAACAGTTACTAGATACCCTACACCAAAAATAAATGTCTTTAGAATAAAACGACAAACACACTCCCTAATCAACACTGTTTGCCAGCTTAACTCCTCTTCATCAAAACTTATAACTTTAATTCCGAAAATCATTTTACCCAGAGTTTGTCCGTTATTCCATTTTGTTAGTAAGGTAAAATACGACAAATACACTATTAAAGAGACTATTCCATATATCGTCATTAATGAATTACTAGTTTCCAAGCCTTGAATTTGGTACATGACACCTATCGTAGACGTTATTATCACACTGATACAAATCAAATCGACGATAAAAGAAAAACAGCGAATCCAAAAACCTGCATAAAAATAATTAGGATACACCGTATTTTCTGAAATAGTATCGTTAAATCCAACTAATTCTTCCATATCAATAACCTCCATAATAAAACATTGGTTTTTGTTCTTCCGAGCTGCTTATTTTGTCGATTGCTGAAATGATTTGATTTGAATTAGACGTTTTTAATCCTTGCCACTCCGCTACTTTAACGCCTAACCATGAAGAAGCAAAACTATTTAGGTCATTAGTGTAACTAACAATTTCAGCGTCTTCTAATTTTTTATCTTTTTTTAACGCTGCTAGAGCATCTTCTGGATAGCCCAGTTCATCAATTAGCCCAATTTTCAAAGCCTGATTACCATCATAAATACGACCATCTGCTATTTTTTTGACATCTGCTACATCCATTTTACGTCCCTTAGCAACGATATTAACAAAACGCTCATAAGAACTCATAACAAAATCTTGAATTACTTTTTCATCTTCTTCTGTTGGTTTTCTGTTTGGTGACATCATATCTTTTAACGCACCACTTTTATGTGTTGTATCTGAAACCCCTAATTTATCCAATAAACCTGAAATATTTAACCCTGAGATGATTACTCCAATTGATCCCGTTGTTGTCTCTTCAGTTGCAAAAATCTTATCCGAATTGGCTGAAATATAATATCCACCACTCGCCGCCATATTCTTAAATGATGTATAAATAGGAATTTTTTTCGCCTTAATTTTATCCAACTCTTTAGCAATTTCCGCACTCTCATAAACACCACCACCTGGTGAATTGACTTCTAATAAAACACCTTTTATCGATTTATCTTCTTGAATTTTTTTTAATTGTGTTAAAAAATTTTGATGATTGTACGTTTCTTTACTGAAAATGTTACTTTCACCTGTATCTGCTATTGTTCCATCTACTGCGAGTTTTACAATTTTTTTACTGGTTGTACCTTCTTCTAAAACTTCTTCTGTTAACTCATTTGAGCCATAAAACACTTTATTTAATCCCTTTAAAGAATTGGCTGTTGCAGTTTCCTTTAGTTCTTTTCCAGGAATAAACGCTATCACTAGTGATAATACTAATAAACCTACCGCAATTCCAACGGCTACCCATCTTCTTTTATTCATATCTTTATTTCCTCCTTTTTATTCACTTGTTTTATTCTAGCAATAAATAGATCTTTTATGATAAATCCATCACGAAACTAGTGTTTTCAAATCATAAATGAAGAAATGATAGAAATAAGGT
>CAUQFM010000175.1:0-2930 GCA_963517295.1 uncultured Vagococcus sp. | reverse complement strand
TATTTGTAGTTTTGAAGTTGTCGCGGGAGCAGCCTTTTTATTCCGGACTACAACAGAGTGATGAAAATAGCATCTAGCTTCAAGCGATTAGAGTGAATAAAAAGCAGATTCCTTAAAATTGGAATCTGCTTTTTTTACTTTTTTTAAACGGCATAAAAAAAGCAACTTCTACGGAGATAAACTGAAAATCACAAAAATTTGAGAAGCAATTTTCATGATTTCCTTTTTATCTCTTGAAGTTGAGCGCTTTTTTTATAGCCTCTATTGTTGGTAACTGCTATTTTCTAGTGTTTTTTCTTTTTTTTGTTGTTTTTCTAATAATTTACTAGAATCTTGATCTAATTTAACTTTTGTTGATTCTTTTTTACCATTTCGGTAATAAGTGATATCCATGTCATCACCTATTTTTTTATTGTATAGCTTAGCTTGTAATTCTGTACGGCTAGAAATATCTTTACCATCTAATTGAGTGATGACATCATATTTTTTCAAGCCGCCTTTTTCAGCAGGGGTATCTTTTTCTACAGAGCCAACCACAACGCCACTTGTTACTTCATCGCCTTTAAGTTTCAAGACACTTTCACGTTCTTCAGCACTGATCTGGTCTAAATCAATCATCGAAACACCTAGCATTGGACGAGCTACGGGTTTTCCTGTTTCTAATTGGTTAATAATTTTAACTACGTCGTTACTTGGAATCGCAAAGCCCATTCCTTCGGCAGAAACGCCTGTAGCAGCTTGGGCAATTTTACTTGAGTTGATCCCAATAACTTGTCCACTAGAGTTAACTAAAGCCCCACCAGAGTTACCTGGGTTAATAGCAGCATCTGTTTGAATGGCATTACTATTAATAATAGAACCATCTTCAGCTTGGTTAGTAATCATACGATCTTTGGCAGATACAATTCCTTGAGAAACTGAGTTAGAGAATGATGAACCTAACGGAGAACCCATAGCTAAAGCAGCTTCACCAACTTGGACATCGTTTGAATCAGCAAATTCAGCAACATTTGTAACGTCTTTAGATGAAATTTCAAGCACGGCTAAGTCACTATAAGTATCTGTTCCAACCACTTTAGCTTCAGCTTTTTTACCATTACTAAATGTTATTTTAACGGCATCAGAGCCAGTTACTACATGGTTATTGGTTACGATATAAGCTTTGTCACCATCTTTTCGGTAGATAACGCCACTACCTTCACTAGCTTCTGCAAGTTGACCTTCACTTTTATTATTTTCAGATTGTCCAAATATTTTTTCCAAATCAGATAATTGTGATTGTTGTTTTTTCATCGTTGTAACAGAAACAACAGCATTATCCATTTTTTTAACAGCGCCTGTGACATCATTTGGAGCGCTTGTTTTGGTATTTTGAACTTTTGTTTTTCCTGTATCGTTAATTTCTTCTTTTGTTAAATTGCGTGATGTTGAAATATCGGATGAATTGTTATTATGGTTAACTGCGGTATAGCCACCAACTACAAGTAAACCACCTAAAGCTCCGGCTAATAAAGAAACACCAATTTGTTTAAAATACGCATTATTTTTTTTAGGATGTTTTAAAACTTTTTCCTCATTTGTAGCTTTTCTTGATTCTTTATTTTCTGGGGTTACGTCTTTTCTCATTATGTTCGGTGTAAAAACACCTTTCCTCCTTTATATTCTTGTATATAAACATTATATTTTGTTTGATGTAATAAGTCTAACCTTCAATTTTGAATAAAAAGTGAAGAACTTGGGATCAATTTCAATTTTTTTTAGAAAAAGAATGAATTTATTCGTAAAAGATGAGAAAATAAAGAACGAAATGTAAAAGTTTTTCCACATGAGTTACCCACAGGTGTGTGGATAAGATAGTTAATAACTTTATTGATAGCTATTTAACTGTGTATAAAACTGTGGATTAGTGTGAATAACTTTTAAATATAACTAAAAGGAAGAAATAAATGAAAATAAAAATTATTGCTGTTGGAAAATTAAAAGAAAAATATTTAAAACAAGGCATTGCTGAGTACCAAAAAAGATTAGGTAAATATTGTAAATTTGAAATAATCGAAGTACCCGACGAAAAAGCTCCTGAAAATCTAAGTGACACAGAGATGCTGCAAGTCAAAGAGAAGGAAGGTCAAAAAATCCTATCGAAAATTTTAGATAGTGACTATGTCTTTGCGCTAGCGATTCAAGGGAAAGAAATCACTTCAGAAGGCTTTGCAGAACAGATTGATTATTTGAGTACAAGAGGAACGAGTTCTTTTGCCTTTGTAATTGGTGGGTCATTGGGATTGTCTGATGAAGTAATGAAGAGAAGTGATGCGCAGATTTCATTTGGGAGATTGACTTATCCACATCAATTGATGCGATTGATTTTGACGGAGCAGGTATATCGATGTTTTCGGATAATAAAGGGAGAACCGTATCATAAATGATGAGGTTTTTATAAGTTTTAACTACTAATCAAAACAATAGGCTCAACACCACGTTATTTGGTGTTGAGCCTATTGTTATTTGTATATATTGTTCATTCTAAGTATCTCTGTTTTGATATCCTTGATGAGGCTAGGGGGAGAAAGGACTTTCACTCGACTGCCTTGACTGAGTAACCACATAATCGTACCAGTATCGTATGCCGTAGCCTCGATAAGAACACTAGAATCATCGTAGGTTTTAATCACTTTGCTATTTGGAAATTTATCGAGTGCTGCTTCAACGATACCTGAATATTTAAAGGTGAATGTTTTTTTAGTGCCAGAATACATAAAAAGCATTTTCTCTCGTAATTCTTTTTCCTCTAACCTATTACTATGAGGAATATCAAAATGTTTATTTGTTTTATTAATTTGCTTAAAACGATCCATGCGAAGATTAATGTAACGATCTTTCTCAGGCTCATAGCAAATAACATAAAAGTAGTATTCAGAAAAGAAAATAGA
>CAUQFM010000174.1:0-3056 GCA_963517295.1 uncultured Vagococcus sp. | reverse complement strand
AGCCTTAAAATCAAACTCATCTTTCTCTTTTTTATACTCTTTACTAAGCACTACTTCCTTATCTTTTTTTGTCGTCACTTTAACTTGGATTTTTCCTCGTGTATTATTGATTTTACAACGAACAATATCACCTTTTTTCAAAGTTAAATCCCGAGAATCAGAGATATTTAAAACTTTGTATGACAGTTTAAAATAGTCCTCTCCACCCTGACTACTACCAATAAACTTGCTCGTATAAACACACCCCGTTAATGTGAATAGCAACAACATACTTAGCACAAATTTTTTCATTTCTATTCTCCTCTCTTATACCAATTTCCTTTTCTTTATTATATCATCCATTATATTTTTATGTTCAATTATGCCGATTTTGTCTATTTATTTTCCTCCTACCCTTTTCCTCAATCTTGTATTATACTAATCATCATAAGGACGTGATTAAAAATGAAGGAAAAAAAACCATTTCATATTAACGGGTATCTCGGTTTATTAATTTTATTAGCAATGATTCTTACTGGTGGGTATTTATTTTATCTAACAATCATCAATGAAACAATTAGCACCGCTATTTTTGGCTCTATCATTTGGATTATCTCTGGTCTGTTTATTAGTTCTTTAACGATTGTGAGTCCTAATGAAGCCAAAGCGATTTTATTTTTTGGTAAATATTTAGGGACAATTAAAGATAATGGCCTATTTATCACAACACCATTAACTCAAAAAATTGCACTTTCTTTAAAAGTACGTAACTTTAATACAGTCCTTTTAAAAGTAAATGATTCAGACGGAAATCCAATCGAAATTTCAGCGGTTGTGGTATTTAAAGTGGTTGATTCATCAAAAGCTTTATTTTCCGTTGATAACTACCGTGATTTTGTGGCCATTCAAAGTGAGACTGCTTTAAGACATATTGCTTCTCAATACCCATACGATACCTTTGAAGATCAAGATATTACGTTACGCGGTAATACTTCAGAAGTTTCAGAGAAATTAAAAATAGAACTCGAAGAACGATTAGAAATTGCTGGGGTAGAAGTCATTGAAACACGCTTAAATCATTTAGCTTATGCGACTGAAATTGCCAGTGCTATGCTTCAACGTCAACAAGCTAGAGCGATTCTTTCAGCTCGTCAAACAATTGTTGAAGGGGCTGTTTCTATGACTCAAATGGCATTAGAACAAATCGAAAATGGACAAGACATTCAATTTACAGATGACCGAAAAGTGCAGTTAATCAACAACTTACTTGTTTCCATTATTACTGATAAAGGAACGCAACCTGTGATTAATACAGGAGATGTGAGAGATTAATGACTGATCATCAAAATATCCCTTCGATTGACCAAGTTGGTAAACATTTACGACGGTTAAGAAAAGAAAAAAAATGGACCATTGAACAGCTCGCTCAACAGTCTGAAGTTAGTGGTATTACAATTAGTAATATTGAAAATGGTCGCTCTAATCCAACTCTAAATATTCTTTGGAAGTTAACCGAAGCACTAAATATTCCCTTAACAACTATTTTAGGTTATTCCAACGAAACAAACACTATCTCTAAATCATCTAATGCTTATTTCGTCAATGATTTAGAGAAAGGTTGGGTTGTTCAACCTTTGTTTCAAGAAGACAATGTGGATATTTTCAGAGTCTGTATCAAAGCCCAATCTGCAAAGAAGCAGGAATATCAATCTAAGGATTCAACTGAAATCATCACTGTTATGAGTGGTCGACTCACATTAATTGTCGGTAAAAAAACTTATTCCCTAGAGACTTTCGATAGTATTAACTTTGATGCTGATTGTTCTCATGAATATATTAATGAAACTGACGAAGATCTTTTTATCAATGTAGTTGTAAAATACAAAAACATATAATATAATATGGATTGTTCATATTATATTATATGTTTTTTTAGAAAGGATCTTTATGAAAAAGAAAATTGATTATATATTATTACTAGGAATTATCTTAGTAGCTACAAACTTAAGAGCACCCATCACTTCTGTTGGGCCTCTTTCAAGCATTATTTCAAAAGAATTATCATTATCAGGCGCACAAGCTGGGTTAATTACGACAATTCCGTTGCTCTCTTTTGCCCTAATTTCTCCATTAGCACCAAAATTAGCGAAACGATATGGGATTGAACGAACCATTTTTGCCTCTTTAATTTTGTTGATTATTGGCATGAGTATTCGCTATATCCCTTCAATTCCGACTTTATTTTTAGGAACGATGTTACTAGGATGTGCCATAGCAGTCTCTAATGTCTTGCTCCCTGGACTAGTTAAAAAAGAATTTTATCAACAAGGTGGATTTGTAACTGGTCTATATTCTGTCAGTATGAGTTTAAGTGGGGCAATTGCTTCAGGAGTTAGTATTCCATTAATCAATAATTTTGGGTTAAGTTGGAACCAATCCTTAAGTTTATGGGCACTTTTAGCTGGTATTGCTTTTATCGGTTGGCTACCGCAAATCAAGAAAAAACAAGTTATCGCTACCACTGAGCACACTGAACAAGAAGTTAACCTATGGAAGTCACCACTTGCTTGGTCAGTTACCCTCTTTATGGGCATTCAATCTTTAATTTTTTATGTTTTAGTCGCTTGGCTCCCAACAATGTTAATTAGTCAAGGTATGCCAACTGGAAAAGCTGGTGGTATGTTATCTTTATTACAAGTGACACTTCTTCCTGTTTCTTTTATTATGCCAATGATTATCGAAAAAAGAGACAATCAGCGCTCTTTAGCTGTTCTTTCTTTTGTTTTATTCTTTTTAGGAATCAGCGGTTTATTTTTTACCCAAACATTGATTATTGCTGTTTCTGTTATTAGTCTTGGGATTGCTGGTGGTGTTGCCTTTAGTCTTTCTATGATGTTTTTTAACCTCAGAACGTCAAACGCTCACGAAGCTTCTGAATTGTCAGGAATGGCCCAATCTATTGGTTATTTATTAGCTGCTACCGGTCCTTTCCTCTTCGGATTACTTCATGATACGACCAATAATTGGCAAATATCATTATTTTTATTACTTATAATGACTGTCATCCTGTTATTTGT
>CAUQFM010000173.1:0-3060 GCA_963517295.1 uncultured Vagococcus sp. | reverse complement strand
CTGGAATGGAATAATCAAAGTAATTCACTTCACTCAACTCACCAATTTCTTTCATTACTTCTGGTTTTGGAGGTCTCGCAGATTCATATACTTTTTCATCACCCTGAGCATCTTTATCTATTTTTTCATAATCTTGTGTTACTGTCGCTACAGCACCTAATTTTTTCTTAATAGTTGTTTCTACACTCTTAGTTCCTTGGTCAATTGCTATAGCCCCTGCCATAACATTCCCTAAAATAAAAATAACTGCAAATAGAATAAGCGATTTTCCTTTTCTTCTTTTCAAACTTGCCATAGCTCTTTTAAAATAATTCATTTTTATTCACTTCCTTTTCTATCCCTTTTCATTTATTCTATCATTCTTTTATTATGGGCGCACCTTAAACAAGAAAAAAAGAGAGATATTTATCCCTCTTTTTTTCTTGTTATTTAACTATTAATTTATCTAAACTTGCAAATGATAATGCCATTGTTGCTATTTCACGAAGTTGGATTAATCGATTATTTCGAATTTGTTCATCTTCTACCATAACCATTGTATTATCGAAGTATGATTCAATAAGTGGATTTAAAGCTTTTAAAGCCTCAAATACTTCAGAAAGAGATAAATCGTTAGCTGTTTCAGTAATTTGTTTAAACGCTTCGTATAACGCTTTTTCTGAATCATTTTCAAACAAATCAGGATTAACTTTCACTGCCGCATTTAAATCTAACTTGCTTGCTAAATTAATAACTCGTGTTAGCGATTCTACAGTTGGTTTGAAGTCGTTTTGTTCTGCGTTATCTCTTAAAATTGCTGCAATTTCAAACATTTGATTTAAATCATCTTGATTACTTTCCACAACAGCTTCCACGATATCATGACGGATATTTTTGGTGTTAAACCATTGTTTCATACGTCCCATTAAGAAATTGTGTATTGCTTCTTTGGTATCGTTTAGATGTAAACCAAAGATTGCTTGATTATCATTAATTTTTTCTTCAATGACCGTTTGTAATTGATCAAGAGGGAATTTCCAGCCTTTACTTTCGATAATTCTAATATTGCCATATGCTTGTCGTCTCAGTGCATAGGGATCGTTAGAACCTTTAGGCGTTAAACCAACTGAGAAGAATGTCATTAATGTATCTAATTTATCCGACAAGGCAAGAACAGCACCAATGTTACTCTCAGGTAGCGCACCATCACTTGATTTAGGTAAATAGTGTTCTCTAATAGCTTGTGCGACTTCTTTTGATTCATTATGCAATAATGCATAACGCTCACCTATTACTCCTTGAAGTTCAGTAAACTCACCTACCATTAACGTGACTAAATCGAATTTGTAAATTTCACTTGCACGTTTTAAATGAGCCAATTCAACTTCTGTTAAACCAACTTCTTTTCCAATAATTTGCGCAATTGCTCCAACTCGCTCTTGTTTTTCATAAATTGAGCCAATTTTTTCATGGAAAGTCACCTGTTTTAATTTTTCAACATATGATTCAATAGGTACTTTTATATCTTCTTGATAGAAGAATTCAGCATCTTCTAGTCTTGCTTTAAGAACTTTAGTATTACCTTTAGCTACATTATCGATAAATTCAGCATTCCCGTTACGAACACCAATAAAGTGATTCAAAAGATTATCATTTTCATCTAGTACTTCAAAATAACGTTGATGCTCCTTCATCGATGTAATTAAAACCTCAGAAGGAACTGATAAATATTGTTCTTCAAAATCACCAACAAATGCAGTCGGGTACTCAACTAAATTATTAACTTCTTCTAAAAGTTTTTCATCTAAGGGAATTGTCCAAGCGTTTTCTTTAGCAATCACTTTAATTTGTTCTGAGATAAGTTCTTTTCTTTTAGTAGGATTAACAATAACAAACTCTTTAGCTAACATTGCTTCGTAATCTTTTGCGTGACTAATAGTTGTTTCCTGACCCAAGAAACGATGTCCGCGTGTTGTACGCCCACTTTTAACTGAAAACAGCTCCATATCAATCAACTTATCGTCTAATAAACTAATTAACCAATGAACAGGACGAATAAATTTATAATCATAATCAGCCCAATGCATTGAAACTGGGAAAGTCATTTGAGTGACAATGCTCGGTAAATCAACTAACACATTTTCAGCTGCTTGACCTTCAATAAATTTATTAACATACACATACTCTTCACCGTTAAACTCTTCAAAGAATAAATCATCTGTTGTTGCTTGTTGACCACGAGCAAATCCCATCGCAGCTTTACTCCATTGCCCTTGATCATCTTGAGCAATTCTTTTAGCTGGACCTTTTGCTTTTTCTTCGATATTTTCTTGTTTTTCTGCTAGTTCATTTATACGAATCGCTAGACGTCTAGGTGTTGAAAAAATTTCGATATCACTAAAATTTAAACGATTATCTTTTAAAAACTGGGTTGTTTTTTCTGCTAATTGCTTGGCACTTGGAGTGACAACAAAAGCTGGCATTTCTTCTAATCCAATTTCAAATAAAAATTGTTTTGTCATCTTATTTTTCCTCCTCTGATAATTTTTTTAAGAGTGGGAAACCTAATTTTTCTCTCTCTTCAACAAATGATTTGGCGATTTCACGTGCCATGTTACGTATACGCGCAAGATAACCGGCTCTCTCGGTAACAGATACTGCACCACGAGCATCTAATAAGTTAAATGTGTGACTACATTTTAAAACAAAATCATAAGCCGGATGAACTAGACCTTTTTCAATACAACGTTTTGCTTCTGTTTCATAGGTATCAAAAAGACCTAACAGCATATCTTGATTGCTTACTTCAAATGAATAAGTTGAATGTTCAAATTCTGGTTGGATAAAAATTTCACCATATTTAACGCCTTGTGTCCACTCTAAATCATAAACGCTATCGACTTCTTGAATATAAGAAGCTAACCTTTCAATTCCGTATGTAATTTCAGACGTTACTGGTTTACATTCTAATCCACCAACTTGTTGGAAATAAGTAAATTGAGTAATTTCCATACCGTCTAGCCAAACTTCCCAGCCAAGACCAGCACAGCCCATTGAAGGATTTTCCCAGTTATCTTCAAC
>CAUQFM010000172.1:0-3095 GCA_963517295.1 uncultured Vagococcus sp. | reverse complement strand
GACGACATCATCGAAGAAGTATCAAGCATCAGAAAAGAATACTCGAAATACTAAAAAGAGTGATGAGAAAGACGATTAGCTCCGAGTAACTGGAGGAATTAATAAACAATCCACGGGTTTTGGATTGATTATTGATTGTGAAGTTACCGAAAGAGCTGTCTTTTGAATCCGGACTAAACTAGAGTGATGAAAAAAGCGATTAGCTCCAAGCAACTGGAGGAACTTAAAAACAATCCATGGTTTTCGGATTGATTTTAAGTTGTGAAGTTGTCGTAGGAGTTACCTTTTGAACTCAGACTAAACTAGAGTAGTGAAAAAGACGTTCAGCTCCAAGCAACTCAATGAACAGAATTAATCGTAATAAGATTTTTAAGGAGGAAGAAGATGGCTAAATATAGAGTAGTTCATTATATTAATCAGTTCTATGCTGGAATTGGTGGAGAAGAAAAAGCAGATATCAAACCAAGTACAAAAGCAGAAATTGTCGGACCAGGCCTTGCGTTTAAAGGTGCTTTAGGCGAAGAAGCAGAAATCGTAGGAACCGTTATTTGTGGAGACAGTTATTTCAATGAAAATTTAGAGTCAGCTTTAAAAGAAGTGATGGAAATGATTGCTTCATATAAACCAGATTTAGTTGTTGCAGGACCTGGATTTAATGCAGGTCGTTACGGAATAGCTTGTGGGGCAGTGGCAAAAGCAGTCATGGAAGACTTAAAAATTCCAGCTGTGACAGGACTTTATGAAGAAAACCCTGGAACTGATATGTATAAAAAAGATGCCTACATCGTTCAAGTCGGAAATAGTGCAGCAACTATGCGTAAAGCAGTACCTATTATTTCTAAGCTAGGTCTTAAATTATTAAATAAAGAAGCGGTAACACCAGAAAAAGATGGCTATTTTGTTCGTGGACGTAAAAATTATGAAACGCCATTTAGAGGTTCAAAACGTGCTGTAGATATGTTAGTTAGTAAGCTAAAAGGTGAAGATTTTGTTACAGAATATCCAATGCCTGTTTTTGATAATGTGGAACCAGGACAACCAGTTACAGACATGAAACATGCCAAAATTGCATTAGTGACATCTGGAGGAATTGTGCCTAAAGGAAACCCAGATCGAATTGAATCAAGTAGTGCCTCTAAGTTTGGTAAGTATGATATTTCTGGTGTGACAGATTTAACAGAAAGCACTTATGAAACAGCTCATGGTGGGTATGATCCAGTTTATGCCAATCAAAATGCAGACCGTGTTTTACCGGTAGATATGTTACGTGAATTAGAACAAGCAGGTGAAATAGGTGAAATTTATCCATATTTCTATACAACAGTAGGTAACGGAACTTCCGTTGCGAATGCAAAAAAATATGCTGCTGAAATCGCAAAAGATCTAGTGGCAGATGGGGTAGATGCCGTTATATTAACATCCACCTGAGGTACCTGTACTCGTTGCGGTGCAACGATGGTAAAAGAAATTGAAAAAACAGGTATTCCAGTAGTTCATATTTGTACAGTTGTACCAATTTCTCTAACAGTTGGAGCTAATAGAATTGTCCCAGCTATCGCAATTCCTCATCCTCTTGGAAATCCAAGTCTAGATGAAAAAGAAGAGAAAAAACTTCGGATGAAATTGGTAAAAAAAGCCTTAAAAGCTTTAGAAACGCCAGTTGAAGAGCAAACTGTTTTTGAATAATTAAGCAATTGATAAGTTGAAGGAGTGATTATTTTGGAAGAAATCTATGATGTAGTGATTATCGGTGGTGGCCCATCTGGTTTAACAGCTGCTTTATATAATGCTCGTGCAAGATTAAAAGTTTTGGTTTTAGAAAAAACAAAATTAGGTGGACAAATTGCTTTAACTCATGAAATTGCTAATTTTCCAGGTTCAGTTATGGGAGCGGATGATAAAGATCCTTCAGGTCCACAATTGATTAAACGAATGGCAGATCAGGCGATAACTTATGGTGCTGAAATTTTAATTGGCAAAGAAGTGGTGTCTCTTGATTTAGAAGGAACAGTTAAACGAGTAGTTTGTGGAGATGGAACAGCTTATGATGCACGAGCAGTGATTTGTTCTAATGGAGCGACTCCAAGGCCTATTGGTTGTCAAGGTGAAAAAGAACTGCAAGGAAAAGGCGTCTCTTACTGTGCAACTTGTGATGGTGCTTTCTTTGAAGATTTAGAAGTTTATGTTGTTGGTGGTGGAAATTCTGCGGTAGAGGAAGCTGAGTTCATTACAAGTTTTGCGAGAAAAGTAACGATTCTCCAAAATTTAGCTCACTTAACAGCAGACGAAATTGCCATTGAACAAGCTAAGAAAAATCCTAAAATTGAGTATAAGTTTAATACCGTTATTGAAGAAATTCATGGAGACGGATTAGTAGAATCTATGGTGATTAAAAACAATGAAACAGGTGAATTAACCACTATTGAAGCAGATGAAGACGATGGAACATTTGGTATCTTTGTTTTTATTGGTTACATCCCTAAAACAGATCTTTATAAAGGTGTGCTTGATTTGGATAAGTGGGGATATATCAAAACTAAAGAGGATATGTCTACCTCACTTTCTGGCGTATTTGCATCAGGTGACATTAGACCTAAAACTTTGCGCCAAGTAATCACCGCAGCAGGTGATGGAGCAATTGCTGCTCACTCTGCTCAAAAATATATTGAGGCAATGAAATAAGAAAAAAGGAGACGGGCAAATGATTGAATTAACTATAGATAATTTTGAAGAAGAAGTTTTAAAAAAAGATAAACCAGTTCTTGTAGATTGGTGGGGTGAAACGTGTGAAAACTGCTTGGCTATCATGCCAACAGTGGAAGAATTATCACAAACTTATGCTGATAAAATTTATTTTACAAAATTTAATACATCTCAAAAAAAAGTACGCCGTTTCTGTATTCAACATAAAATAATGGGACTTCCAGTTATTTCAATTTATCAAAATGGTGAAAAAGTTGATGAAGTAGCAAAAGATGATTGTACGAAAGAAAAAATAGAAGCGATGATTAAAAAATATATTTAATAAAGGAGGCAATCTTATGTCTTTAGATAATAAAAAAATCGTGGTCATTGGTGATCGTGATGGCATCCCA
>CAUQFM010000171.1:0-3125 GCA_963517295.1 uncultured Vagococcus sp. | reverse complement strand
TTTCTTAGCTAGTTGTTTAATTTGATTAAGTAGTAGTTCCATTCAGTCACCTCAATTTTATTGCTGAGTTAGGATTTGACAAAGTTCGTTTACTAATTTTGTGTTTTTCTCATTTTTATAATAAATATTACTTAAAAAAATGACGCCTGTACTTGCGTCTTTTGTTAAAAGAAGAGTAGGCTCATAATCTTTAAAAATACCGTGACCAAGGTAATAATCATTTTGGTCATAGAGCCCCGCTTTATAGCTATAAGAATAATTGGTATTTCTTCTAGTTAATGTATTTAAGAAAGTATCATTATTAACAATTTTACCATCAAAAGCAGCTTGTACAACAGTTAGTAAGTCTGTTGTAGAAGTATACATATTACCAGTGCCTAATTCATTAATATAAGAGGTTTCATGAATTTTAGTAGGTTCTGATTTTACTTCGTTTGAATTATTACTACTGTAAGAAGGGATTAGATGTGTTTCTTGAGTTATATCATTATAAAATCCAGTATGTTTTAAATTCAAAGGTTTCTTGATAAGTTCATCGAAGAAATCTTCATAAGATTTATTAGTAATTTTTTCAATTATACTTGCTAGTATAAAGAAGTTAACATCCGAATAACGCCATTTATCAGTTGGCTCATATGTCACATTGTTGATAACATAATGAATACTTTCTTCTTTTGATTGAGAGGTACTTAATTTATTTCTTAATATAAGACCAGATGTCATAGAAAGTAATTGATCCATAGTAATATTATTACTATTTGGGATATTCGGATAAAAAGTAGATAAAGGTGTATCTAAATTTATTTTTTGCTCATCCATTAATTTCATAAACATGAGTGAGGTAAAAATTTTTTGTAAAGAGGCGAGTAAATAAGTGTTTTCAATAGGATCAGTGGAAACTTTCGCTGAACTCCCATAATTATTAAGTAAGACTACCTGGTTATTTTTGATAGCTAAAATTGTTCCAGAAGGATTATATTGTTGAATAGTTTGCTCTAATTTTTGGTTTAAATCTTTATATACCGGTGAAATTTGAGTATAATTTTGATTGTCAATTCTTGGACTAATAGTTTTGGGTTCTTCTTTTTTTTCTGTTTTATTTTGTTTTTCTTTGATAGAAGAATCAGTCGTGTTAATCGTTTTTTTGTTAGTTTTATCATTTTTAGTTGGCATTTGATTGATAGAGGGTAAACTAAATTCATTTTTTAACCAAGGATACCAATAGTAGACATTAAAAGCGATTGTACCTCCTAGTAGTAAGCCGATAATAAACATTAAGAAAGTACGTCTTTTTTGTCTTTTGAGTCGTCTCCTTAGTAAATTTAGTGTTACTTTTGAATTTTCCATGCATCTACCTGCCTTTTAAGTTTGGATTTTGAATATTGTATCATACAAATGTGAACAAAATTAGAAAAAAAGTTAATACTATGTGTATTAATTTTCAACAATCGAATGCCAGATTTGCATGAACATATTTTCTTTTTCAATCGCTTCACTTAAAACGACATCAACCACGTCTAACTTTTCATCTTCACTAGTCAAGTAACCTAAATTATCTTTAGTGTTATATCCATACTCTTTTCCAACAAGATATCCTTTATTTTTGGGAGCAGCTACTTTTTCTTTTCTAGTTAATTGTTTTTTAGTCGGTTTAAAGAATGATTTGATATTTTTATTTTCTTTGTTTGTCCATACAGCTAAATCGTCAGTTAAAACAATGTTAGCTTTGTTTTTCTTCCCATGATGGACATCGATTGTTGGCGTATTAGCAGGATCACCCTTTTTCTTAATAACTTCATAGGACCAGTTAGTATAAATATAATCCATTAACTTTGCTGTCTCATCAAAACGGTTAAAACCGTCGTCAACGCCCATTACAACAGTAATAATCCGATGTTCATTTCTAGTAGCTGTACCGATAAAGCAATCTCCAGCAAGTGGTGTTGTTCCAGTTTTTAAACCGTCCACGCCCTCAGTATAGTAATCAAAACCGTCTAACATACCATTAGAATTCCAAATAACGATGCCATCTTCTGTAGAATTTTTTAATATAGTAGTACTAGGTAATGAAGTAATCTCAAGAACATCTGGAAAATCAGCGATTAGCTGTTGGCCCACGATAGCCATACTTCTGGCACTCATCATATTTTCGTCTTCTTTTTTAGAACCCGGGTAAATCTTTTTTCCCATATCTTCATTTCCTAATCCAGAAGCCGTCACCAGAGTGGCATCATCAATTCCCCATGTTTTTAACTGATCATACATCCGATCAACAAATTTTAATTCGGTTCCAGAAATATGTTCAGCAAGAGCAGAAGTTAAAGAGTTTGCAGAAGAAATTAAAGAACCGTATAAAGCATCTTTAACTGTGTAAACATGTTTGTCTTCAATTGGAATGTTAGAAAGATCTGGATTTTTACTCATTTTTTTTAGATTATCACTGATTTTTATTGTGTCATCCCAAGAGATATTTCCTTTATCAACTTCATCATAAACAATATAAGCAGTGATTAATTTTGTCATGGAAGCAATACCAAGAGGTTCATCTCCATTTTGATTGTAAAGAATTTTTCCAGTTTCATAATCAACAACAAGTGCTGCGTTTGCTGATACATGGTAGTCATCGTTAGATGCTGAAACTTGGAAAGGAAGAGAGGTGAAAATAACAATTATTAATAAAATTTTAAAATACCGTTTTTTTTGTTTCATAAAGTGTGTTTCCTTTCTAATGGACGATAATGCGTCATAACAAAATTTAGCAAAAAAAAAGAGTCAAAGCAATGATTTGAGCTCTTTTTTAATGTTTAAATATTTTTTAATGGCAGATGGATAACAAATGAAGTCCATCCATTCTCTGAGGTCGCATAGATATAGCCATTGTGTAAAGTGACAATGCTTTGAGCGATAGCAAGGCCCAAACCAGTTCCACCTGTTTGTTGAGAACGTGATTCTTCCACGCGATAGAAACGATCAAATAATAAATCTAAGGATTCTTTAGGTATTTCTTGCCCATCATTTTTTACAGTAATCACGACCTCAGAACCAATTTTTTGAGAATTAATAATAATTTTTTGCCCACCAACGCCATATTTAAGGGCATTAGATAAAAGATTATCAAAAACCCT
>CAUQFM010000170.1:0-3135 GCA_963517295.1 uncultured Vagococcus sp. | reverse complement strand
AACCAGATTGGTGAAAAAAGCGTTTAGCTCCAAGCAATTGGAGGAACTGATAAAAAATCAGTGTTCTTTGGATTAGTTATCAGTTGTGAAGTTGTCGTTTTAAGATTAACTAAAAAGAAGTTACTCACACGAGTGTGAGTAACTTCTTTTAGTTAATCCCTGCACTTAAGTCTTCTACTTGAGCGACAAAGAAATCTTTTTTCTCTAATGCTTTAACGATGATGTCGCATGTTTCTTTATCTGTATTTGCAGGAAGTGTGATAATCGTTCTTCTGATATATTCATCTTTTCCTACATCTAATGTAATACAACTAGCAATATCTGAATGTTTAGAAATAATTTTAGTCATACTTGCTAAATCGCCTTTTTTACCTGTTGAAGCCACAGTTAGTGCGAAGCGTCCTTCATTGACATTCCATGACTGTGATAAAATCCCTAATAAACCACTATGTGTTAGAATACCATAGAACATATTATCGCTGTCTAAAACCGCGATATATGGGAGTTCTTTAATCGTAAAGAAAATTTTAAAGAATGATGAATTTAAAGGAATAGATTTTGTTGCATTTTTAATTAAGTGAGTAACTGGTAATGACATATCTCCGCCGTTTGCTTTGTGACGATAAATATGCATTTTGTAGATATTCCCTCTAAAAATATGATCCGCTTCATCTAGAACAGGAACACATCGGAAACCTGATTTTTCAAGTATTTCAAGTGCTTCTTCTAGTGAACAAGATTCGCTAACAGTCGTTAACTGTCTTTTAGGTATACAAACTGATTCAATTAACATAATAAAAGTCTCCCTTCATTTTTTCATTACATAGTAATAATAACATAACTATTTTAAGAAACAAACCACGTTTTAACAGTAAAAATCAAGCCTTTTTAAAATTAAAATTTGACATAGTGATAAATTGATGATAAATTGACTTAACGATTAAAATGGTAGGAGGATACCACGTTGGGACAGAGAAAATCAGCTTTAGCTTGTACAGTTTGTGGTTCAAGAAATTATTCAAGAGCCGTGAGTGACACGAATAGAACAGAACGTTTAGAAATAAAAAAATTCTGTAAATACTGCGAAAAACACACGTTACATAGCGAAACTAAATAAGTAAAATTAACCATTGTTTTTTATTTTTATAATGATGGTTTTTTTGTCTATAAATAATAGAAAGAGATGATTTTTCTCTTGAAAGCTGTAGTTATTAACGCTATAATAAAAGGTGTCTATTGGGAATTATAATGAAATAAATATGACTATAATTAGTTGATTAAGTATCCAAAAAAAGATAATAAGGAGTTTATAAAAATGAAATTTATCAAGAGTGTTATCGATGAAATGAAAGTTGTTACATGGCCTACAAAAACTAAGTTAACAAAAGATGTTATTACAGTTATTCAGTCAACATTACTTTTTGCTGCATTCTTTTGGATAGCAGATTTAGCTATTAATACTATCATGCAACTATTCGTATAGTTAACAAATTTATAGTAATTACAGAGCGTGAGTGGTATAATATTAAAAAAGGAAAAACTTCGCACAAAGGCTGAGGTTTTTTTATTTTATCAAGAAAAGGCGGGAAATCCTAATGGAATCATTTGAAAAACACTGGTATGTTTTACATACATATTCTGGTTATGAAAATAAAGTTAAAACAAACATCGAATCACGTGCTCAAAGCATGGGAATGGAAGACTTTATTCATAGAGTCGTTGTGCCAGAAGAAGAAGAAAGAGAAATAAAAAATGGAAAAGAAAAGATTTCAGCTAAAAAAACTTTTCCAGGTTATGTTTTAGTTGAGATGATTATGACTGATGATTCTTGGTATATTGTTCGTAATACACCAGGTGTTACTGGATTTGTTGGCTCACACGGTGCCGGAAGTAAGCCAGCTCCTTTATTAGATGAAGAGATCGAACACATTTTAAGAAAACTTGGTATTAGTAAACGTCACGTTGATCTAGATGTTGAAGTTGGTGAAACAGTAACCATTATTGAGGGTGCATTCTCAGGTCTTACTGGTGAAATCACAGAAATAGATAACGAAAAACAAAAATTAAAAGTTAACATTGATATGTTTGGCCGTGAAACAAGTACTGAATTAGACTTTGAACAAATTGACAAACTATAATATTTATTCTAGTTAAAAAATATGGCGTTTAGATGCTAATAGTACTAAGGAAAAAGCAATATAATAAGTCATTCACCACCAAAATTTGAAAAATAATTTTGGTGATGGATGACTTATTTATTACTAAGAAAGGGGGGATGAAAATGAAAAGAAAAACTTATTTAGCTGTTTTTATGAGTTTGTTTGTGTTGTTAGTTGGATGTAAGAAAGAATCGACAGTTAAACAAGTAAGTGGGCAATCAAACCCATCAAGTGTAGAAATCAAAAAAAATACTATTCCCACAGTTTTCATTCATGGATATAGTGGGTCAAACAAAACCTTAAAAGGAATGACTCATCGTTTTGAAAAATCAGGATTTTCTACTGATACAATGGAAATGGTTGTTTCAAAAACAGGTGAAGTATCTACTTCTGGAAATACTGATAAACTATCTAAAAAAAATAATCCTATGATTAGGTTAGCTTTTGAGGATAATAAAACGCATCAATGGAATCAGGCTGAATGGATTAAAGTAGCATTAAGTTATTTAAAAACAAATCATGGTGTGAATGAAGTGAATTTAGTTGGTTTTTCTATGGGTGGAATTAGCAGTTTTCTATATTTAGAAAGCTATCCAAATGATGAAAAGTTACCTAAAGTTAATAAACTAGTTACTATAGGAGCGCCTTTTAATGAATTTATTGAAATTAAAGACCAGCAAGGCGAGGATATTTTACGTAATGGACCGATGCAAATTAGTCCACAATTAGAAAATTACAAGGACTTATCAGGAAATTTGAAAAAAGAAACAACTTTTTTATTGATTGCAGGACAAATTTCTGAAATCGATAAGAGTGATGGCACCGTTCCTTTGAATAGTTCGCTGGGAATTTATTCTTTACTAGAGGAAAAAGAAATTGACGTTAAAAATGAAATTATTTACGGTGTAAACGCAGGTCATAGTGATCTTAGAAAAAATGAAGAAGTTGACGAATACGTCGCTGATTTTTTATGGCG
>CAUQFM010000169.1:0-3311 GCA_963517295.1 uncultured Vagococcus sp. | reverse complement strand
CGAATAAAAAGGAACGTGTGATAACACGTTCCAATGCAGAACCATTTAAGATGGTGACGTAAATTTTATTTTTTATCATTTTTCAGGATGATTACAATCGTCGAAAATATAGTTAGCGTAAAGCTATCAACAACTATATTTTTTTAGACATATCAAAATGTTTTATCCCTGCTTCAAAATAAGCATCACTTTCAATTGTATAGCCAATTGATTCATAAAAACCAACAGCACTTTCTTGTGCACCAAGAATAATTTTTGTAGCTCCATTTCCTTTAGCAGATTTTTCAGCAAATAATAATAGTTCTTTAGCGTAGCCTTTTTTACGGGCTTTTTTAAGAACTGCCATCCGTTGTATTTTAAAAATATTATTTCCTTTATCTAGTAATCTGACAGTACCTTGTGGTTGGTTGTTATCATAAAGAACAAAGTGTAGACACTCGTTTTCTTGATCGATTTCGATAGCTAGGGGAATATTTTGTTCTTTGACAAAAACGTCTTGACGGATTGTTAGTGCATCCTGATAAGTCGTTGAATGGATATCGGTTGTTTGCTTAATGTTCATAGTTAAAGCACTCCTTTTTTGATTTAGTAAAAAATAATAAAAGCAATTTTAGTTAATTTATATTATACTATAGGGTAATTATAGAAACAAAAAGGAAACACTGTTTTCTATCTATGATCTAATCTAATTGGAGGAACTAAAAATGTATGATAAATTGAAACGATCAAAATTAATGTTTTGGTCCATTGAATTATTAGTAATTGCCACACTAATCTTTGTCGGAACAAAAATAAATTTTTTATTTAGACCCATCGGTACTATGTTTACCACCATGTTCGCGCCAATTTTAATATCTGGTTTTTTATATTATTGCTTTAAACCGGTTGTTTCTTTCTTAGAGAAAAAAGGAATAGGCAAAACACTAGCAGTAACAATTGTTATGTTGCTTTTAGTTGGAATTATTGTACTGTCTATCTCGTCTCTGATTCCTAATTTGATTAATCAAATTGCGGCCTTAACTAGAAAAATGCCTCAATTTATTACAACGGTTGAAACTTGGGCAGATCAAGTAAGTCATCATCCAATGCTTCAAAGTTTAGATATTCAGTCGTATATTGATAAGTGGAATTTATCTCTTGGAAATATTGCGCAGTCTACTTTTAATGGCCTAAGTTCTGGCATAGGCTCGTTTGTTTCATCTGTTGCTGGGATTGTGATGATAGCTGTCACTGTTCCGTTTATTCTATTCTATATGTTAAAAGATGGTCATAAGTTTATCCCAGCTATTGAACCATATTTACCGACAAAGCATAAAAATGAAATGATTGAGCTTTTAAGTAAAATGGGTGAAACGATTTCTAAGTATATTAGTGGTCAAATGATCGAGTGTCTATTTGTAGGCGTATCAACCAGTCTTGGCTACATGTTGATTGGTGTGGATTATGCGTTTCTTTTTGGTTTCATTGCGGGTATGACTAACATGATTCCTTACATCGGACCTTATATTGGTTTAGCACCAGCTGTTTTTATTACCGTCTTTTCTGATCCTTGGAAAGCAGCTCTTGCTTGTGTGGTTGTTCTGATTGTTCAACAAATCGATGGTAATATTATTTATCCTAATGTGATAGGTAAAAGCTTAGATATTCATCCATTGACTATTATCATTATTTTACTTGTTGCTGGAAATATAGCTGGTTTATTGGGAATGATTTTAGGTGTTCCTTTCTATGCTGTCTGTAAAACAATCTTTGTTTATGTTTTTAATATGGTTCAATTAAGCAAACAAGAAGTACCAACAAATCAGCAGATCGAAGAACCTAAAAAATAGTTGTTTCTGATTGTCAAAATCGCTATAGTGTGATACGATTTTCTGGTAATTGTTTTAAAAATTACAACTTATATTTATGTTAGGAGAGAACAAGCTTATGAACGCTGACCCCGATAGTCAGTCTATTTTAATCAACATCATTATTTTAATCATTTTAACGTTACTAAATGCTTTTTTTGCAGCTGCAGAGATGGCAGTGGTATCTGTTAATAGAAGTCGCCTTGAAGCAAAAGCTGAGGAGGGTGAGAAATCTTCTGTTAAGTTATTACGATTGATTAATGATTCTGGTAATTTTTTATCAACCATTCAAGTAGGTATTACCTTAGTCACTATTTTATCTGGTGCCTCTTTAGCCAATTCTTTTGCTAGAGAACTTGCTCCGTTATTTGGTGAAGCAACTTGGGCGAAACAAGCGTCCCAATTTATTGTTTTGATTTTATTAACGTATATTTCAATTGTTTTTGGTGAGTTGTATCCAAAAAGGATTGCGATTAATAAGTCAGAAGAAGTTGCAAAATTTGTCATGGGACCTATTAAATTTTTAGGAATCCTTATGAAGCCTTTTGTTTGGTTACTTTCAAGTTCTACTAATTTATTAAGCCGTTTAACTCCTATGACGTTTGATGACGTCGATGATAAGATGACAAGAGAAGAGATGGCTTATATCTTAACCAATGAAGGCGTCCTTGATTCTGGGGAACTTGAGATGGTACAAGGCATTTTTGATATGGATACAACTCTTGCTCGTGAGGTCATGGTTCCAAGAACGGAAAGTTTTATGATCGACATCCATGATTCGTCTGAAGAGAATATAGATAAAGTTTTATCCAACAATTTTTCAAGAATTCCTGTTTATGATGACGACAAAGATCGCATCATTGGTATTCTACACTTAAAAAACTTATTAAAAGAAGCAAGAAAATCTGGTTTTGATGATTTAGATTTATTAAAAGTGATACACGAACCCTTATTCGTTCCAGAAACTATTTTTATTGATGATCTGTTAATTGAACTTAAAAGAACTCAAAATCATATGGCAATCCTTTTAGATGAATATGGTGGCGTAGCTGGTTTAGTAACATTGGAAGATTTATTAGAAGAAATCGTCGGTGAAATTGACGATGAATCGGATGAATTAACAATCGATGAATTATTCGAAAAAATTGGTGATGATGAATACTTGGTTCAGGCAAAAATGCCAATCGATGATTTCAATGAAGCATTTGGAACCAATTTAGCGATGAATGATGTGGACACAATGGCAGGTTACGTGATTACTGCTTTAGGAGTGATTCCTGAGGTCGATGAAACCTTATCAATTGATGTGGAAAACGTCACTCTGACAACACATAAAGTTGAAGGAACTCGTCTTTTAGAGATTAAACTAAAAGTTCATGAAATAGAGGATGAGCCTGAAGAAGAGAAATATCGACTATTAAAAGGTTCCAGTGATCGTGATAAGAACAAAGAAAAAGAAGAGTA
>CAUQFM010000168.1:0-3529 GCA_963517295.1 uncultured Vagococcus sp. | reverse complement strand
CACACTTAAGAGCATTTTTAAAAAGCCATGCGAAATGAATCTTTTTTTAACTAACTTTCCAACGAGCGATTCAGGAAGCAAAATTGTTTTTTTGACAATTTAAATCAGTACATTGTTACGACAAAAGTAATGAAATAAAGACCAGATTTTAAAAATAAAATTGGAATTGTTTGTAGTTTTTTATGCTTGAAACGACTAGTATTATAACAGCCAGTGCCTCATCGTTTGAACCAGTTATTAGAGTTTCCTCCACTAACCCTGAGCAAGAATTTAGTGTTTTTCCTATAGAAATTCCATCTAAAAAAGAAAGAAACTTAGCAAAGTTACCTCCTAAGTCTCTTTCTAACTAGTTATAAAACTCCCATTAATAATCAACGTTGCTTCTCAGGAAACACTGTATATCTAACTAATGTTATTGCTATTTTTTCAATAAAACCGCTTGCTGTTGCAATTTCCCAACCATTATCAAATACTCCATTAGTTATTTTTTCAACTTGATATGGTTGGGGTTCTTTCTCTTCTGATTCATTAAGTATATTCTTTTCCTCACTATGATTCATATCACTGATGACAAATTTTTTCTTATTGACTATTACTTTCGCTACTACTTTCCGCTGTTTCTTCAAATATGCGCCCTTTTAGAAATTCAACATTTCTATAAACGATGCCGCAAAATAAGCTAATTGAGAAAAGAAGAGCTGCTAGCTTTTTATTATTTTTTAGCATGCTTATTCTCCTTTCACAAAAATATAAGCATTACCTAGTTTATTTCCCCGTAATTTTATTAATTGTTTTTTCAATTTATTTGTAACATACCCAGCTAAGGAGTATCTTCCAAAGTCCAAATCACATCTCCTTGATAGTTCCCAATATGATTTGAGTTGGAAGCCGTATACTTCAATCCATAGTTACTCCCCCAAGCATTTGAAATCAAGATATCTTCATTTACACTATCACTTTGACCTGTTTCCAATAGAAATTTTTGACCAGTTAAAATTGGTTGACTGACACCATCTTTGCCTGTATAACTATACCCTCCTTGTAATTTTCTTTGACCTTGAGTTAATTCACTAACTGTTACACTTAATTTCCAATTTTTATTTTCTCGATCATCAAATATTATTAAATTGCCTTCTGGAATAACAGGTTGATTTTCGCTTCCCACTTTAATTTTTAATGATAGAAACACTGGGATTTCTTTAAATTTAAGCTCACGCTCTTTTCCTAAAATGGTAAATACACTGTTTGGATTTTTTTCTGCATCATCTAAAACAATCTGGTAGCTAATGTCTTTTTGGTATGGAATGGTTACTGTCTTATCTTTTTTCCCCCTATAATAAACGGTTCCATCAACTGCATTTTTAATAACATAAGTATGCTCGTCAACTAGATCAATCGTTTGCACTCCTTGCATACCTTTTAAATTAAAGTAGCCTTGATCCATTTCATCAAAGGGTTTAATCTGTTTATTTTGACTACTTACTTTAGAATTTCCAGTTAATTTTAATCCTTGAATAAATGTTTTCGTATAGTCCTTGCTTTTAGCACTTGATAAAAATAATGGAACTGTAGCTAAATTATAGGTTATCTGATTATTATGAATCTTAATTAGCCCCATATTCATTCGAAAATCTGGCAATTGTCCACTTAACTTATTCCCATTTAAATAAAGTTGATTCAATTTTGGAAGAGAAGCAATATTCGTAGGAACTGAGCCTTTTAAATTATTGTCATCCAACGCGATTAACGTTAATTGTTGTAATTTTCCAATAGATAATGGAATTTCACTATCAAACGTATTTCCATAAATAGATAGATACGTTAATTTTGATAAATTCCCCAATTCTTCAGGCAAAACACCACTTAACTTTTGATTTGCCAAACGGAGATGACTTAGATTACTTAATGAATCAATCGTTTTGGGAATATACTCACCGATTATCTTCGGAGCCGAGGTTAAATCAATTTTAGTTACCTTGGACAAATCACGGTCATAGACACTTACATCAATTTTTTTTGGAGCGAGCTGACGATTAATCTCATTAATTATCCATGATTGATTTTCAAAATATGAACTTTTAATAATAGTTACTTTCTCAATAGAAAATGAAGTTTTCAAACTATTTCCGAAATAATTTTCAGCATTAATGGAATAGTTAATTATTGTCTTGGCATTTTTATCTGTGACAACCTTTGGTATCGCCTCAAATGAAATCGTTAAATTATTATCTAATTCAGTTAAATTTCCAGGTAAGTTATAGGTCAGTTTTCCATCTACAAAATAGTCATCAGATATTTTAGTACCATTGACAGTTAATGTACCTGGCTTAAAGGACAAAAATTCATCTAAGTCTAAATTAAATACAGGTTTTAACAAATTTTGTTTTCCACTATCATACTTTAAGTCATACTGAACTTTAACGTCACCATCTCCTCCAGGTATAATTGTGTTATCAATATTTTTTCCATCTTTCGTAACTTTCATGTTTGAGCTAATATTGACTAAACCAGGAATTTGTTTAAAAGCAACCTTTGATTCTTGTGAAGCTCCACCAGTTGAGCCTGTAAATCCCCAATAAACAGAAGTAGAACCAAATACAGAAAGTGGATTAATTGGCACACTCACAGTTGGTGCGTCATCAAATTTATAATTCAATTCTTTTGTATCAGCATCCCAATCTACACTAAATGGATGCCATTCACCGTTAGATAAATAATCATTTGGATAGTACAGTCCTTGATGCTTCAGCGATACTACCTTATCAGAACTCATGTTGTAGGATGATTTCAACTCTGGAAAAGCATAAGCAATATGACCTTTGTCAGCATTCCTGTCCACATCGGCATCCATTGCATCCCCATTATGATACGTATCAAACTCTATAGCAAAACTCCTTTCAATTTGTTCCAATAATCCTGCTGGTCCGGATCCTACTTTAGCAAAGACACCTAATTGATCACCAGATCCACCGGTAAAAATCTTCGTACGATTTTTGTCTGTATGCATCACAAAAGCCATGCCATCTGCGGCTCCATCACGCTTATTTCCTAAATAAACATACATTTCAGCATGAAAGGATTTAGTTAGGTCTAGTTTATTTGATTCTGTTGAAAAAATAGAGCCCACCTGAGATTTACTATCTTTCGTTATAACCGTAATGTGCTCATCAACATAACTGTTGGCGCCTGATGGAACTGCAAATACATTGTCAATCGGTAAACTTAATGGTGGCAAGGTGCTAGCTGCTACTGTTGGGATTAAACTAACTACTAACCCCATTGCACCAAATAGAACTAATAAAAATTTTTTTATTTTCATAGTCTAAACTCCCCCATTCCCTCTTTATAATTTATTTTTTTCTGTTCTGATTAATTGGTCTTTTATTTACTTTTTTTCTTTTATTTAGTGGTTTTGAACTGTCTGTTTTTTTTCTCAATTCTTGATTTTTTTTTCGTTTCCTTTGTCTCAGTAAGCGTGCACGCTTTTCTGCCGCTTTTTTCTTTTGATGACGGTAAATAAAGAATCCGA
>CAUQFM010000167.1:0-3589 GCA_963517295.1 uncultured Vagococcus sp. | reverse complement strand
ATTTTTCATTTTTATTGAATTGACGCATCAAAGATTGATTGAATGCTTTCTTTTAACGCAAAATCAAATTCTAAATCCGTTTCTTGATACGCAAGCCCCTCCTCTAGTGCCCTTGAAAAACTCGCAATCATTCCATGATTTTGACTTAATTTTTTATCTGCTTCTGCTTTTCTGTAACCACCAGATGAAGCAACCACTCTAACAACATTAGGATGACTTAATAAGTCCTCATAAAAATCTGGAACATCTGGTAAACTTAATTCTAATATTATTTTTTCATCTTTTGTTAATTGATTTAAGTGATTTAATAGCTCTTCTTTCAAAATAGCTTCAGATTGTTCTTTTTCTGGACTATGTATATCAATTTCTGGTTCAATAATTGGTAATAGATTATTTGCTAAAGCTTTTTTAGCTAACTCAAATTGTTGATCCACAATTTCTTTAATCCCCATTTTATTAGCACTCAAAATAAGTGAACGTGATTTAGTACCAAATATTTGATACTCTTTGGCTAGTGTAAATAACTCTTCTAAATCAGTGATTTCTTTCATAAGTTGGACACCATTCATTACTGGTTCTTGTCCTTGATCAATTTTTAAGAAAGGAATAATACCTTTTTTTTCCCATAAATACTCACATGTATTTATACGATTAATTGTTCTTTTCACTGTATCTTTAAATAAAATTGTCGCTATAATGCATTCAGATGAAAAATCTGAACTTGCCATAATTCTATATCTCATATCATGAATTAAATCAAACATTTCTTCGTCTGTACGATATGTTTCATCTGGAATACCATACGCTCTTAATGCTCCAGGTGTTCGACGAGCACTTTCGTCTAAAGCTGCTATAAAGCCAGGATTTTCTTGCATAATTTTTAATTTTTTTTCATCTAACATAATGGCCAAAACTCCCTTACCTTTTTCTATGCTCATTATAATACAAATCAGACCTTTTTTTAAGAGAAAAACCAAATTAATAACAAGGTTTTAATAATTTTTTTATTTATATGACTACAATAAAAAAAGAATGACGACTAAGTCACTCTCGTTTTTATTTATACGAATAATTTTTAATAGTCAGGGGATAAAAAGTCTGCTCTCACGACAACTGGAGGCAACCGACTTTTGACCCAACCTCTTTAACTTCTACTATCCAATTAACACATTTTCTTGTGGGTAACTAAAATTGTGCCCTTGTGATTTCATTTCTTTTCTTAGAAGAGAAAAAATCACCGTATAAAGCCCCACTCGTCCAATAAACATTAATGCCATAATCAGAAACTTCCCAAAAATAGTTAAATTGGGAGTTAGTCCCATTGTTAGTCCTACTGTGGCAAAAGCTGAGACAACCTCAAACAGAACGTACTCAATACCCGATTGATAAGGAATTGTTTCTGTCATAGCGAGTACTAAGGCGCTCACAAAGCAAATCACACTTGAAAAGAAGACAAACATGAACGATTTTAAAACCGTTTTAAGAGGTATCGTTCTACCGAATCCTTCTGCACTACTTCTTCCTTTAAGTAAACTCCACAATTGAACAATTAAAACACCAATTGTTGTCGTTTTAATTCCACCGGCAGTTGATCCAGATGTCCCACCAATAAACATTAAAACAATCGTTAAAAGTAAGCCTGCATAGCTCATACTACCATAATCTAATGACGCAAAACCCGCTGTTCTTGGAGTGACACTCAGAAAGAAGCTATTTGCAAATTGATTAAATCCACTCATGTTACTCTCTACATCTGTCACAAAAAAGATAATTGTACCAAAAACAACTAAAAAGGAGGAAACACTTAAGGCAATTTTAGTATGAAGTGATAGTTTATGCTCTTTTTTATAATGGATTAAATCATACCAAACGATAAAACCAAAGCCACCCGCTAAAATAAGACAAGAAATCACAATTAAAACAAATCCATTTGATTTATAGCCAATCAAGCTATCTCCAAACAAATCAAAACCAGCATTACAAAAAGCAGATACTGAGTGAAACACACTAAAGAAGATTCCTTTTTTTAATCCATACTCAGGTATAAACTGGGTTCCTAATAAAACAGCACCGATTAACTGGATACTCATTGAAAATTTAACAACAAATATCAATAACTTAACGACTCCGCCATGACTGTCTAAATTAAGCATATCTTTTATCAAAAGTCTTGACTGAAACGACAATCTACGTTTGAACATTACAGCTACCATTAAGGCAACAGACATAAAACCTAATCCACCCAGTTCAATTAAAACCATCATAATAGTATGGCCTAGCGGATTCAATACTTCGGAGATATTAATTGGCGTCAATCCTGTCACACAAACAGCTGATGTAGCAACAAACAAAGCATCAATATAGCTTAATGCCTGCCCCTCTCGATGAGTGAATGGCAACCATAAAAGAACAGATCCTGCCAATATAATAAGGAAGAACATTAGTGTAATAAACTGAACATTACTTATTTTTATTTTTTTTATATTTTTAATTTCTTTCATTCATCTACCCTCAATTTTTTTGTGTATATCTGACTTATTTTACCTTGCTTTACAAAAGAGTTCAACCATAGATTTTTTAGATGAATAGTTCAAAAAAAGACTTGCAAACAAAAAATAGTGTTTGCAAATCTTTTAATTAATCACTACGCTTCTAACGCATCTTGTGCCAATAATAAACATCCTATAATCCCTGCATTATCTTCAAGTAAGCAAGGAACAATATAGTCCTCTAATTTTGGAGTTTCTACATAACCATTCATCAATTTTTCAAATTCTTTATAGATCAACGGGAATAACTGTTTTTGCTTCATCACACCGCCACCAAAAATAATTTTTTCAGGTGAAATAGTTAATGTGTAGTTAACTAAAGCTTGAGCCAAATAGTAAGCCTCAATCTCCCAAGCTTTATGATCAATTGGTAAATCTTGCGCAGGTGTATCAAAACGATTACCAATAGCTGGACCTGCTGCTAAGCCTTCTAAACAATCCTTATGAAAAGGACATGTTCCTTCATACGTATCTTCAACGTGCCTTCTTACAAGTAAATGCCCCGCTTCAGGATGACCGTAGCCATGAATTACTTTACCATCAACGACGATACCAGCACCAATACCAGTACCAACAGTAATATACATACAGCTAGATTTACCAACTGCTGCTCCTTTTTTCATTTCTCCATAAGCAGCTGCATTCACATCAGTTGTCCAACCAAATGGAATATCATAGCGCTTTTTCATATCATTCAAAAATGGATAATCTTGCCAACCCACTTTAGGTGTTGATGTGATATAGCCATATGTTTCAGATAATGGGTTCACATCAATTGGTCCAAATGATCCGATACCAATCGCATTTGGTTGATGTTGATCAAAAAATTCGAAAACTTCTTTCATTATTTCTTCTGGTGTGGTTGTTGAAATACTCACACGCTCTAATATTGTTAAATTTTCATCACTGATTGCACAAACAAATTTTGTTCCACCAGCTTCAATTGCTCCATATATCATCTCTACCGCTCCCTATTTACTTAAAATTTCCATTTTAGTTTATCACAGCTATCAATTTTTAAATAGATGAACCTATATTAT
>CAUQFM010000166.1:0-3596 GCA_963517295.1 uncultured Vagococcus sp. | reverse complement strand
TTGGATGAAATAGAGACCTTATAAATTTTGTACAGAAAAGTGTTGCCAATTCAGTAAAAAAACAAAGAGAGACTGACTCAAATGTCAGTCTCTCTTTGTTTAATACTTAGATAAATTTGATACATACAACTTCTGGTGCAAAAACATCTTTTTGGAGTAGTATTAATTCGCCAGTTATTTCGTTTCTTTCAAATAATGTTAAATTATCTGTATTTTGATTAGCTAAGACGATAAATTTTTGATCTGGTGTGATATCAAAATCTCTTGGAAAATCTCCCTCAACTGAAATCAATTGAATTAACTCGATTGTTAAACCATCTTCTGAAATTTTATAAACAGCTAGTGAATTATGACCACGATTTGATGCGTATAAAAACTGACCATCTTGAGAAATACGGATAGCAGCACCGCCGTTAAAATCAGAAAAATCTTCTGGTAATGTTGAAATAACCTGTTGTTCTGTAAATGAACCAGTATTTTTGTCATATGACAGGACAATGACCTCACTAGATAATTCACCAAATAGATAAGCTACCTTATTATTTGGATGAAAGACCAAATGACGTGGTCCAGTTCCAGGTTTTGCTTTAAATGTTGCCACTTCGGTTAATTTACCTTCAGATGAGACGTCATACGTATAAACAGTATCATTTCCTAAATCACAAGCGACTAAGCGATTATCTGGTGTTAAATCAGAGTAGTGAGCGTGAGGTCCATTTTGATTTTCATGAGGACCATTTCCTTCATGTTGAATATGGTCAGCTAAAGTTAACGAACCGTCTTCATTAATTTTATATGAAGTTAACACACCTTTATGATAGTTAGCACCATAAACTAGTTGTCGTGCATCGTCGACTACTACATAACAAGGTGGAGCTCCTTCTTCAGTGACACGATTTAAGAAGGTATAAGAACCATCAATTTCTTTTTTGTAAGCCGCCACACCACCTAAACTTCCCTCTTTTGATACTGCGTAGATTGTTTCATTATTTGAAGCATCTAAAAATGTCGGATTATCTTCCGTAATGATAGCTGTTAAATTAACCATCTCTTTTTTAGTTGTATCAAGTTCTATTGTGTAAATTCCTTGGCTTTCTTTTTTAGTATAAGATCCTAGAATCATTTTTTGCATTTTTATGAACACCCTTTCCTTATTATCAAGAAAATTATAACATAATAAAATAAATTAAGAAAAAAAGCGTACCGGATAATCAGATAAAAGGTTTTCAATGAGGAAGGTATGCTATACTTATTTTGTATTGAAATTTATAAAAGAGGTGTAGAAAATGATGCAATCAGTCGTCAAGTCAATTGGAGCAGAAGCTGTTAATAAAGAAGAACCTTTATTAATATTATTTGATACAAGTGCAACAGAGGCATTAAAAAAACATGCGATTATCCAAGATTTTGAAGAACAAGAAATAAAAGAGGTTAAAGTGGGAGATACGATACGCTTTGATGAGCAAGAATATAAAATAATTCAAGTAGGTCCAGTGGCTAATCAACATCTAAAGGCAATGGGACATGTCTCAGTTGTTTTTAAAAATAGTGAAACAGAAGATCAATTAGCTAACGCTTTATATGTGGAACCTTTTGTATTACCAGTGGTAAAAGAGGGCACAATTATAACATACGCCTAGAGTTAGAGGAGTTAACTATTATGAATACGGAAAATGAAAAAAAAGGAACGTGGTTTACAAGATGGTTTTTAAACAATCAATTTGTCACAACGCTTTTAATCGTCTTACTTTGTTTGTTGATCATCTTAACGTTTACTAAAGTATCACCATTATTTGAACCTATTACTCAATTTGTAGGGATTGTCAGCTTACCTATTATTATTACAGGTTTACTTTATTACATTTTAAATCCTGTTGTAAATCTAATGGAAAGAAAAGGAATTAATAGAAATCTAGGAATCTCATTGCTTTTTGTTTTGATACTTGGCTTAATTGCTTGGGGTATTATCATCTTGATTCCAAAGTTAGAGCATCAAACAACGAGTTTCTTAAATGAATGGCCGACATATTGGCAAACAATTGAAGTGAAAACAACTGAATTTTTCAATGCTTCTGTTTTTGATAAATTTAGTGATCAAATAGAAAATGCTATTAATGAATTTTTTGCTTCAATTAATACAATTGCTAAGACTGTTTCTAAAAATGCATTTGTAGGAATTGGAAATGTTGTGGGTGCGGTAGCCAATATTTTAGTTACGGTATTAACAGTCCCATTTATTCTTTTCTATTTATTAAAAGATGGGAAAAAATTATCACCGTATGTCACCCAATTTTTACCAACTAAAGTTAGAAAACCAACGATTAACATTTTAAAAGATATTAATAAACAATTATCTTCTTATGTTAGAGGACAAGTTACTGTGGCTTTTGCAGTAGCCGTTATGTTTATTATCGGTTTTTCAGTAATCGGACTTAAATACAGTGTCGCGTTAGGGATTTTAGCAGGTTTTTTAAATCTGATACCGTATGTTGGTTCAGCTTTAGCAACGATTCCTGCGATTATCCTAGCTTTAGTAGATGGACCAAAGATGTTAGTTGCGGTGATTATTGTCTTTATTTTAGAACAAACAATTGAAGGTAAATTTGTTTCTCCTCTTGTTTTAGGAAGTCAGTTAGAGATTCATCCAGTAACAATCATTTTTGTCTTACTTTCTGCCGGGAAAATTTATGGTGTGATGGGTGTCATTTTAGGAATCCCAGTTTATGCTGCCTTGAAGGTTATTATTACCCACGCCTTTACATGGTATAAAGAAGTTTCAGGTCTTTATGAGGAAGAAATAGAAAAAGATGACATCCCAATTTAAGGGATATCATCTTTTTTTAAAAAGTTTTAGCTAAATTTGTTGCTTCATTTTTTGCAGTAGCAACGATTTCTTCAGCCTTTTCTGGTTGGTGATCGACACCTTCAATAAAAATATGTTGAATATCAGTGACACCCATAAAATTAAAAATTGTTTTTAAATATTGTGTGGCAGGGTCACTTCCGTGGAAAGAACCACCATTTGATTGGATGTGTAATAATTTTTTGTCTGATGCAAGACCAACTGGCCCAGTTTCTGAATATTTGAATGTTTTACCTTTAACAACAACTGTGTCAATCCAAGCTTTTAAACGTGTTGGAATGTTTAAATTCCATAAAGCGTTGGCAATAACAATTTTATCAGCATTAACAAATTGTTCAGTTAATTCGTTAAAACGAGTTAATTTAGCCACTTGTTCAGTACTTAATTCTTGATTGCTATTTGCTTTTCCCCATGCTTCAAAAAGAGCTTTATCAATCTCAGGAATATCTTCCTCAAATATATCAACAACAGTTACTTGACTGTTTGGTTGGTGTTCCTTATATGATGTAATGAATGAATCCAAGGTTGCTAATGAGCGTGACTCTTTAGCTGTTAATGGATGTGCTTTGATAACTAAAAGATTAGACATGATTTACCTCCAACTTATTTTTTGTTAGTCCGTAAATACTATAACGACAAAATTAAAAAAAGTAAAGTAACTTTAAGATAATTTTGTTTTTTTTATCATTCGAAAGTGATAATGTCTTAAGTAGGACGAAAGATAAAATGTCCC
>CAUQFM010000165.1:0-3603 GCA_963517295.1 uncultured Vagococcus sp. | reverse complement strand
TTTTTTACCAATCCATGATATAATTAAATCAATAGAAAGGGATGTGACCGCTATGACAATAATTATCATTATTATCGCTTTAGTTGGTTTTGGCCTTTACATGTGGAATACTTCAAATATTGATCAAATACTCTCGTTTTGGATTGATAAGGATAAAAAAGAATAAATTGAAAGAGTCAGCTCCCGTTTTTTGTGGAGTCTGACTCTTTAATTTATTCTAAATATCCCATCACCAAATCTGTCCCAATCCGGTAATTAGATTCTTGACAGATCTGTTTCAGTTCATCCATTTTTTCTACATCTTCATCCAAAATAGCTTGCCACAATTCAAAGTCTAATCTTGCACGCTCAAACCACGGGGCACCTTCCACGATCATTGGATGATTCTTTAATTCTGTTAGTTTATCAATGGCTACATTTAACTCGATTAACCAGTCAGATAATTTATTTTTATCCTTCATTTTAAGTGCTTGTTCCATCTCAAAACTTCGCACATTATGCGTGTGTCGGTTCTGATTATGCTTCAAGAAAATCTGTAAAGCTTCTAAATAATCATCGTCAAATGACTGCATCAAACTTTCTAACCACATCATTTCTTGATTAAAAGAACTAGCTTGCCATAAGTAACGTGCTGCATGATCAATGGTGATTTTGGACCATTCCCATTGTGCCATCGGGTTTAAAACAATTCCTCTGACGTGATACTTTTCTTCTGCTAAAAGGTTAGAACGATTCGCATAAGGACTTAAAAATAAACGTTGATCATCTTTTTCAAAATCATTCACTGGTACATTATCCCAAATAATGATTTCACGTTGATAAACTGCTGCCATTTTTTTGATATCCTCATGACTAATTTTGGCTGCTAGTGTACTTGGACCTGTCCAAAATAAAGGAATATGCGATTTTAGATTAGCATTTAATAGTTCCAAATACTCTGCATCATGATGATTGTCATATTCTGTTGGACAAGCGACCAACTGATAGCTAGTCAGTTCGCCGCTTAAAAATTCAGCCACTTGATTCACAATATACGCATGAGCTTTGGCACTGGTTCCAAATTTTATTTTTGCTTGATCTTTCAAAATGTAATCGATATCATCTAGAAGCAGACCAAAATGAGTAATTCCTAAGTCGATCATCTGACGTAATTTAGTAAATAAAACTTCCAGTTCTGACTGCTTTAAATAATCAATATCATTCCCTGGACTTATCATGTACCAAAAATCAATTTTTTTCTCTTCTGCCGTTTTTAGTAAATTTTTAAATTCATCCAAATAATTTTTTGGATACAATTCACGCCATAGTTTACGTTGATATTCATCATCTTTTGGTGCATACATATAAGTATTCATTTGGTTTTCAGCTAATAACTGAAGGCAATCTTGGCGATTATTCCACGTCCAAGGTACACCATAGAAACCTTCAATAATGCCGCGCATTTCAAATGAAGGTGTATGCGTGATTTGACCGTACTTCACCAAAACACCTTTTTCTTTTTTAACCAGCATCTCAACTAAAGCTTTTTGAGCGTAATCAAAGCCTCGTCTTGTTTTAGTTGCAATCGTAATAACTCTATCTGAACCAATCGACAAACTAAAGCTATCATGAGTCAGTTCTCTGTCATACATATGTTTCAAGGTAAAATCAAAATCCGTAGTAACGTCATTATTTTGCCATGTCACGCAGTCACTGAATAAGGATTCATCAATCACTGCCTGATACGTTTCAAATCGGAAAAAATAGCCTTCAAAACGAATGATTATTTTTTCTTTTTCTACATAACAATACTCTCTATCAACTATGTACTCATCATAATGTTTTATCAAAAAAACATCCCCTATCTTATTTTTCCGCTTTCTCGTTCAATTAACTTAACCGGTAGAATATGTTCTGAAAAATCTTTCGTTGGAAAATTGATTTGTTTCACCAATAAATCCCCCGCAACTTTACCCATTTTATAGAAATTTTGAGCAATTGTTGTTAGTGGTGGATCCATTAAACTAGCCGCTTGAATATTATCAAAGCCGATAATCCCCACATCTTTCGGTACTTTTAAATTATGTTGTTTTAAGTAAGTCATTAAACGAATGGCAATCACATCATTTTCAACAACTAACCCAACTTTTTTTTGCAATGCTTGTTTTTCTTGAACTTTCTTTAAAATCTCTTCAAAAAATTCTTCTAATTCTTTTCCATCATCATTGACTAAGTGAAGCGGTTCTTGTTGGTGCTTATACATCGTTGACAAATAACCTAAATAACGATCACGAACGGAAGATACATCTGCTAGTCGGTTGGCACTAATGAAGAAAACATCCTCGATGCCTTGTTCGATGAAATACTCCGCCGAAATTTTACCTCCTGAATGATTATCAGCCACTACTGAGTTGTATTCGATTTTTTCAATGGATTTATCTAAAATGACTACTGGAATATCTTGGACTTGGCATTTATAGAGGAAATCTAAACTCACTTGGGTATTGATTGGATAATAAATAATCCCAGCGTAATCTTGTTTTAACGTGTAATCATTCCCAGAATTTAACCACTCATGAGGTTGCATTTGGAGTCTAAAGTCAGTGTCTTTAAAACTTTCCAAAATACCTTCCGCATAATTACCAAAGCCTTCATTTTGAGCGAATGGCATAATAAATAGAATCGTGTCATTTTTAGTCACATTCGGCACAAATTCACGTTTTTTAACAAAACTTCCCTTACCACGTACCCGGTAAATTAAGCCTTCTGTTTCTAATTCCACTAAAGCACGCTTAGAGGTAATTCGACTGACTTCATACATCTCGGATAATTCTAATTCTGTAGGTAATTGCGCATCTTCTACTAGTTCACCAGTGAAAATTTTCTTTTTTAAGTCTTGGTATATCTTTTTATATAAAGGTTGATTTTTCATTTTTACTCATCCAGCTCTCTTCTTTTCTCATGATATATCATATCATATAATTTTTTCATAAAAAACATTAATTTATTACTAGACTTCTATAATGATATATCATATAATTCAAATTGTAAATATTTGATATATCATTTAATTGGAGGAAATTAATTATGGCATATACAGAAGTTCCCGAATCAGTTCAACAATTCATGGATAAAATGAGCGCACTTTGCGAGAAAGATCACCCAAGATGGGCTGGAAACTTTAAAGCAGGATTTGCTGATACATTATTAACAACGGTTCGTCGCTACGATGATGGCACAACTTTCTTATTAACCGGTGACATTCCAGCGATGTGGTTAAGAGATTCGACGGCACAATTCCGCCCTTACTTAGTGATTGCTAAAGAAGACGAAGATATCCGCTCAATGATTAGTGGTTTGGTTCAACGTCAATTTAGATATATCAACATGGATCCTTATGCTAACGCTTTCAACGAAGAGTCAAATGGTAAAGGACATCAAACAGATGATACCGAAATGACTCCTTGGACATGGGAAAGAAAATATGAGATTGACTCACTTTGCTACCCAGTTCAACTGTCTTACCTTCTATATAAACAAACTGGGGACACAAGTCAATTTAACGAAGACTTCCACGAAGGTGTGAAGAAAATTTTACACCTATGGAAAGTCGAACAAAATCAT
>CAUQFM010000164.1:0-3652 GCA_963517295.1 uncultured Vagococcus sp. | reverse complement strand
ATGATTTTCAAAAAAAAGAACCTCTCATAAAAAGAAGTTCTCCATGTATCACTATTTTATTTTCATCAATCGCAAGCCATTCAATGTCACTAAAATTGTGGCACCCATGTCAGCCACAATAGCTAGCCATAACGTTAACCATCCTGGAACAATTAGCAGTAAGGCAATTAATTTTATTGCTAATGATAAGGTGAGGTTTTGCTTAATCACTCCTGATGTTTTACGACTCAATCTAATTAAGAAAGGTAATTTTTCTAAACCATCTCCCATTAAAACCACATCTGCTGTTTCTAAAGCGGTGTCTGTTCCAGCTCCACCCATAGCAATCCCAACACTAGCTGCAGCAAGAGCCGGTGCATCATTGACACCATCTCCCACCATCGCCACTTTTTGGTAAGAATTCTTTAATGACTTAATATAATCCAATTTATCTTGTGGCATTAAGGCTCCTTTAATTTCTGTCACACCAACTTCTTGACCAATGGTTTGAGCGGTGGTTTCATTGTCTCCTGTTAGCATAATCGTATGCTTAATGCCCGCTTCATGAAGTTGAGTAATTACTTTTTGACTGGTACTTCTCACTTCATCTGCCACAGCAATGATGGCAAGTATCTCTGATTCAGTCCCAAAAATCAGAACTGTTTTACCTTGTCGCTGTAATTTTTCATACGTTGTTTTAAACGTTAATGATTGATCAAGTATTTCTTCAAATAATTTAGAACTTCCTACAAAATAAGTAACGTTTTGTATCTTTCCTTTGATTCCTTTACCTGTCACAGATAAAAAATCCTCAATCACTATTTGATTGGTAGATAACTCTTTTTTTGCTACTTCTCTCATAATAGCAGAAGCTATAGGATGTCCTGAAAAACTTTCAAGAGAAGCAATCATCTCAAAATAACTATCTTTTTTAGTTTCATCTATCACCACATAATCAGTCACAACAGGTTTACCTTTTGTTAAAGTTCCTGTTTTATCAAAAGCAATCGCTTGAAGAACTCCAACTTCTTCTAAATAAATACCACCCTTAATTAAGATTCCATTCTTCGCCGCATTACTAATTGCTGAGACAATAGATACTGGTGTAGAGATAACTAAAGAACACGGACAACCGACAACTAGTAATGATAACCCTTGATAAAGCCAAGTATTCCAGTCACCAGAAAAAAAAGTTGGTGGAATAACAACAACTAAAAGAGAAATCAACATAATAGCTGGTGTATAATATTTAGCAAATTTATCCACAAATGCTTGAGCTGGTGCTCTTTCTTCTTGTGCTTCCTCTACTAAATGAATAATTTTAGAAATCGTTGAATCTTTTACCAATTTAGTGACCCTAACTTCTAAAATCCCCTCTTCATTTAAGGTTCCAGAAAAGACATCATCTGACACCTTTTTTTCAACTGGAACAGATTCTCCTGTAATAGCAGCTTGATTAACTGACGAATGCCCTTTAATAATCTCACCGTCCATAGCAATTTTTTGACCTGGTTTTATCAACATGATATCTCCAACTAAAATATCCTCTACCTGAATAGAAAATTCTTTGCCACCTCTCACAACGAGAGCCTCTTTTGGCGCAATGTTCATCAATGAACGAATTGATTGTCTCGCCTTATCCATGGAAAATTTTTCTAACGTTTCACTGATTGAAAATAAAATCACTACGACAGAGCCTTCCGCCCACTGCCCAATAATTGATGCTCCAATAATGGCAATTGTCATTAATAATTGCATGGAGAAATTTAGTTTAAATAAATCTCTGATACCTTCCATAAACAATTGAAAACCACCAATAATAATCGCTACTAAATACAATGAAATCGTGATAGTTGCTCTTTCTCCACTAACAATTTGTGAAGTTAACGCTGCACCGATAAATATTAAAGCCACAATTAACGTCCAATTTTCTTTTAATTTATTTTCTTTTTCACCACTCACTTCTCTTTGATTCTCATCACTAATTTTTAGGTTTTCAAAAGCGCCAGCAGCCTCGATTTCACTAATATCCACTTGTCCTGAAACCGTGATTTTTCCTACGTTAAAATTAACGTGAGCCTCAGTCACACCTGAAATAGCTTTAACATTTTTTTCAAATTTCGCTGAGCAATTCGGACAACTCAGTCCTTCTATTCTGTAGTTTTTAGTCGTCATGTGATCATGCCTCCTCTTGTAATTTAATTCCCAACTGAATTAGCTGAATCAACTCTTGATTTTCAATGGAATAATACAACATTTTTCCTTTTTGACGATAATTTACTGCACCTATTTTTTTGAGTTGTTGTAAGTGATGCGATGCAGTTGCAATACTTGAATCTAAAATATTAGCAATATCACAAACACATAATTCTTCTTCTAAGAATAGGCTATAAAGTATTTTAAATCTTTTCTCATCTGCAATGAGTTTAAATTTTTTTAGTACCAAATCTAATGCAATTTTTTCAATTTCTTCCTTACAAAAAGTTACATCTTCTTGATGAATTAAATCCACATCACACCTATTTTTATCCATAATTCCACTCCTCATTCAATTTTACATTTGAATGATAGCACATTTTTCATTTTGGTTCAAATGTATATTTGAACCAAAATAAAAAAGCTATTAGATGTTTCTACCTAATAACTCAAAATAACTTTATCTTATTATTTTAATTTTTTGTGATACCTAAACAAATTTTTCAAATTCAATTCAACAATTAAAATACCGATAAATATTAATACAGCACCTGCTAACATATTAATTGATATTTTCTCTCCTAAAAGCATGACAGATCCCAACATTCCAAAAAAAGCTTCGGTGGATAAAATAATGGCAGCTTCCGAACTTGTCGTATATTTTTGAGAGACAGTTTGCAGAAAATAAGCTAATAACGTACTAGCAATTCCTAAGTACAACACTGGTAACAAATGAGCCATTTGAAAACTTGGCATGGCCTCTTTAGTTATAAAAATAGTTCCCCATGACAATAAGGACGCTGTTCCCATCTGAAGTAACATCAAAGCCCACGCTTCTTCTTGATCAATAAAAAGATCTGTTATAAAAATCTGAAGGGCAAAAAAGATAGCACATATTAAGGTTAATGAATCGCCTAAATTAAAACCGCCAATCGAACTTGTTAATGATAATAAACCAATACCAAGTAACGTCACAAAGCTTCCAATAAAATTTTTAATTGGGAGTTTCTTTTTCAAAATTAGAAAACTTAAAAAAGGAACTATTACCACATTCACAGCCGTTAGAAAAGCATTTTTTGAAGCAGTCGTATATTGAAGTCCCACTGTTTGGAAGGCGAATGCTAAAAATAAAGCTACACCTAAAATTGATCCTCTAGCCATTGTCTTTTTTGACAATGTTTTTAATTTATTCATATTTAACATTAATAAAATAACAAATGCGACTGTAAATCGAATAGCTAATATTTGATAAGGTGTATAATTTTCTAAAGCTAAAGAAGTAGCAACAAAGCCAGTTCCCCAAATAATCGCAACAAACATCAAGCCAATTTTACCTATGTTTTTTCTCATTAATTATCCCTCCTTCTAACATCCTATTTTTGTCATCATACGATAGATGCACCGTATTGTAAACGTTATCTCTATTCAAAAAAAGAATAGCAGCTATTCAACTATAGCTACTACTCTATGTTTTTTA
>CAUQFM010000163.1:0-3711 GCA_963517295.1 uncultured Vagococcus sp. | reverse complement strand
CACTTGCAAAGGACATTGTAAAAATTCTTGGTTTTTTCATCTTCAGTCACTTCCCTTTCTATCTAAATCTCAAACCAGTTTTTTGATTTATAAACCTGTTTAAAAATGCCCACAATCTATTTGAAAACGGTTTATAAATTGGTATTATACATTTATCAGCTGATACTTTGCTTTAAATAGGTGCTCCATAACCATTCAAAAATCAATAAAATCCCGCCATAAAATAGATGTGGCTCATAGGGGTTTGTTGAAAATTGAACATCATCATTTGTCGCTACACACAATCGCGAGTAGGTACCGATAATTGATTGAGCATTTCCTACAAAGCTTACAACTTCAATATCATTTTCACGAGCTTCTTTCACTAGTTCCTTTAAGCGAGAGGTCTCACCAGATTCAGTCACTACTACTAATAAGGTTTTTCTGGCATGTTTTGGACGAATTAATTCTAAGTGTGAGTTAGTAATGCTTCGAATACCTTTTAAAACCAGGGCTTCATTGATGTAGTTAGCGATAATTTGAGAAAAACCTGACCCAAGGATCATAATCGTCTCATCCAGATACTCATCGATTATTTTTTTAAATTCAGGGAAATAGCGTTTTGCTAATACCATATAATCGGACTGCATTTTTTCACTTTCTTGACTCGTATTTCCATCATTTAAAGAATTTTCTTTAATTTTAAAAACTAGCTCACTATAGCCTGATAAATTCATTTTTTTAGCTAAATTAACAATTGTAGCTGTTGATGTAAAGCAATTTTTAGCGACTCCTCGAATCCCAAACGCTTTAACATTTGTTGCATTATTTTCAATAAAAAGTAAAATAGTTTGATCAATTTCATTTAAGTTGTATTTACTCGTCAAATTAGGGATGTTCAAGCATTCTCACCTCTATCTAGTTACTTGATTCTATCATAGCACAAGAAAAAGAAAAGGAGTATTTTAATATGAAAAAAGACTATATCATTGATCCATGGGCACGTACAACAACTAGAAATAATCTAGCTGGCGATGAAGTTATCTCCAGTTTACAAAAATGCATTCGCCGGGGCTTAACTAAAGAAGCCTGTGAATTTGCTTATGAAATGTATATTACTTCCCCACAATTTGAAGAAAAATTATGGCGTCGCTTACTAGCAATTTCAGTCGAAGATATTGGGTTAGGCAACCCAGATGCTGCTATTATGGTTAATAATTTCAATCAAATGCGCAAAGAGTTTGCCTACAATGAATCTGATCGAGCAATGTTTTTCTTTCACGCCATTCGCATTTTGACTGAATCAAAAAAAGATCGCTCTACCGACCTGTTAAAAAATATTGTCATTAAAAGATTTGCGATGGGCTATGTTCCTGATGTTCCTGATTTTGCTTTAGACAAACATACTACCCGAGGAATGGAGATGGGGAGAGATTCCTTTCATTTCTTAAATGAAGCAAGCAAAGTCGTGCCGCAAATGGAAGTCTCAAATCAGTACAAAGAAGAATACGAAGAGATACTAAAAAAATATGACCCTAATAATGTTTCACCTACAGCGTTCTCATTTAATAATTGGCAAATTTAACGACTTAGGAGGAATCAATAGTATGAAGAAAAAGACAACTCTTTTAGAAAAAATGGATCATATCTTAAGTCCGATTGGAAGTAAGTTAGGTAATCAAATCCACCTAAAAGCTATCTCTGCCGGTATGATGTTCGGACTGCCATTTATTGTCGTAGGCTCTCTCTTTTTGATTGTTGCAAATCCACCCATTAATTTGGAGCTTTACAATTCTGAAACTGCAAATTTTTTCATTCGTTTTTTGGCATCTTGGAAAGAATTTGCACTGGCTAACTATGCCGAACTAACAGCACCTTATAACATGACAATGGGGATTTTCGGTCTAATCTGTGCCTTTGGAATTGCTTATTCCTTAGCTAGAGATTATCATTTGAATGCCGCTATGAACGGGATTATGTCTGTCGCAATTTTCATGTTAGTCGCTGCAAATAGTATTGACGGGCAGATACCTACCAATTATCTGGGAACTAATGGACTTTTTGTGGCAATTATTATTGCTCTAGTCGTTGTTGAAATCACAAGGTTAGTTGAACGCTTTGGTTGGAAAATCACGATGCCTGACTCTGTTCCAACAGCGGTCACAGCTTTTGTTAACTCCCTTTTGCCCTTACTCTTAAATATTATCGTGATTTATGGGACTAATTTAATCCTAATTGCGTTAACTGGAGTAGCCTTTCCAGATTTCATTATGCAACTTTTAACTCCCGCATTAGGGATTGCTGGTAATCTCTGGGGCTTCATTGCCATCGTTACTTTTGGGAATTTTTTATGGCTGTTCGGAATCAATGGTTCCTCAATTGTATTCCCAATCCTTTTTTCTATCGGTGTTGCGAATACTGGTATTAACGGGGACTTAGTAGCTAGCGGTCAAGAACCGACTGTTGCCATGAATTTACAAATGTTCCGCATTTCTATCTTAGGCGGTGCTGGCGGAACGTTAGGCTTAATTATTTTGATGTTGCGTAGCAAGTTGCCTCAATTTAAAACATTAAGTAAAATCTCGCTTATTCCAGGAATTTGTGGGATTAATGAGCCTATTATCTTTGGATTACCGATTGTTTTTAACCCTATTTTAGCGATTCCGTTTCTGATTACTCCTATTATTAGTCTTATATTAAGCTACTACGCTCAAGTTAGTGGATTGATTTCGATGGGCTATATCATTGATCCGTCTTTTACACCTTTTTTTGCTCAAGCTTATTTAGCAACAATGGACTGGCGTAATGTGCTATTTTACTGTGGATTAATTGCGCTAAGCATCTTTATTTATTATCCTTTCTTTAAAGTTTATGAACGTACAATCATGAAAGAGGAAGGTTTAACTAAAATCTAAATCATCACTATGTAATCCCCAGGCTCTGCTACTCCGAGTCTGGGGATTTTATTTATCGAACTAGACCTGATTCTTGTTGCCTTTACTCAACAACTAATTCCCATAAAGTCGGTGCTAAATCTGGTGCCCAACCTTCATTGGATTCATGTGGTTGAATACATTTATATATATTTTCTTTATAACTAACAAAATCGCCGGCATTGTATGCATGATTAATCACCCATTCTGGATACTCTGGTTCTGGCTCTCCAACAGGTACTTCTACTACTAGTACTTCCGTTTTTTCAGATTCACCAATACTATTTATCGCACTAATTTGATACTGATATGTTGTATTTTCACTAACATTTTCATCTGTAACAGAAGCTGTTTTAGATGTGCCAATTGCTACTCCATCACGATAAACAGTATAATAGCTAACTTGATTTTTTGAACTATTTTTTGTCCAAGTTAAGTCCACACCTTTTTTGCTTGCTTGCTTCAATGCTAATTTTGTTGGAATTTTCGGTAATTCAGTTGCAGGAAATTCTTCACCTTTATCTAAAGTGAATCCTTTTGTTTACTTTTCAAAATATGAGTAATTTTTAATGTTTTTTACATTTAGCGAGTCCTTGAACATATCTAAACTCTATAAAAAATAAGCTGGCTTCAAAAATAAAAAATGTTCAAAGTTAGCTTATTTTCATTATTCAAATAATCTTCATTTTAGTCCAAACCACTTTACTTTTACTAATGAATCAATTGGTTTAAGTCAGCCCTCAAAACACGATCAACCCAAACCTTTTCAATGCCTCGATAAGGTTTAGCTGCAGATTCA
>CAUQFM010000162.1:0-3731 GCA_963517295.1 uncultured Vagococcus sp. | reverse complement strand
TTTTAATCAGTCTTTTTACCTTTGGAGGAAACTATGCTACTAATTAATCATTTGACTATAAAAAAAAGAATTCCTATCTTAACAGATTTTTCATTTACTTTTGAAAAAGGACAGTTATATGGCATTGTTGCTGTTAACGGATCTGGTAAAACAACTTTTTTAGAGCTATTATGGGGCTAACCCCTACAACTTCTGGTACTTTTTCTATCCAAGATTCTCATGAAAAATCAGATTTTTTTATCAATAAACACTGCTTTTACTATGAATCTAATGAATGGTTTGATCTCAATCTATCAGGACTTGATTATTTAACATTCATAAAAAAACAATGGCATTCACCAAAAGAGATTTCAGATATCATTGCTTTATGGCAAATGGAAGATTATATTCGATTACCCATTAAAAAATATTCTTTAGGAATGAAACAAAAATTACTCATCTCATTGTATTTAGTGAGTGATGCCAATTACTTACTAATGGATGAAATCACCAATGGATTAGATGAAGAAAGTAGACGAATATTGTACACTACTTTATCCCAATTAAAGCAACAAGGGAAAACGATTATTTTATCGTCACACTATAAAGAAGATATCGAAGAATTTTGTGATTATTTATTACTTCTAAAAAATCAAACAATGGAGGTTTCTAAGCTATGAGTCATTTTATATTTCTAGTAAAACAAGTTATTAAACAAAAAACAACATGGATTCCTTTATGTTTATTATTTTTAGCTATTAGTATCCCTCCTTTTTTAAACCATAGTGCTAGTCTAGAAAGAAGTTTAGGCACTCAAATTAGAAATAATATCCAACAAAATGCTGAAAATATTTATACTTTAGAACAAGAAATTACCACACAACAAGATTCCGAGTCTGAAAAGGCAAGCTATTTAGAAAAAAATCTTGTGGATTCAAAAAAACAAATAGAACAGGATAAAATTTTTTTAAATGAATTTAATAATGAAGAATGGAAAAATGTCTATTTAAAACAGATTGACAGCATAAAAAGATCGCAAAAAAGCACTAGCTATGCTGAACCCAGTAAAGATCTAAACAACGCTTTAGATAGAGACTTAAAACTATACGAAACATTAGCCAAAAAAACAATTCCTTTCGAAGACGTTAATTACCCTTATACTGGCATTCAATATACGCTATCCCTTTTTCTATATATTTTCCCTGTCCTTTTAAGTATCTCTATTTTGTTTATTTTATCTAATTTATACGGTTCGTTCTTTCATGAAGATATTAATAAAATGGACTTATTACCACAAAAAAAAGCAATCACTCATTCCAAAAATTTGATCAGTGGATTTGTTATCGCCTGTTCATTTCTAGTATGTTCTTTATTAGTCGCTTTCTTAATCACAACTATTCCTTTTAAAATGGGAAGTTTCAATTATCCTGTTTTACACTATAACCTTACATCTCATACTATATATTTCGCAGAAGTTAAAAAAACGATTTTACCAACCCTCTGTTTAGAACTGTTAATGATTATTTTTTTAGTTTGTCTAACTTATCTGTTTGCACTCGTTTTTAAAAATAAATTAACCACCCTCTTGCTTTCAAGTATAATTTTATTTGGTAGCATGTTTTTAGTTAACATTATTCAACCCATTCAAGAAAATGCCCAATATCTACCAATGACTTATATTTACTGCTATGACATTACCACCGGTATCTATCAATATAACATTGACAATTTTTACATCTCCTTTATCATGGGAATCAAAGTATTACTATTTTCTATTACTATGATGCTATGTTTTATTTTCTATCCTAAAAATAGAAAAAAACTCGTTAAATAAACTTGGAGGTCTTTGAAGATGAATAAAATTCTTGAAAAAGAATGGGCTTATCAAAAATACTTTGTCATGGCTCATTCGCAAAAAGAGTACTTATCTATTAGGCAATTATTTTCTGATAAAAATGAAAATTTGGAAGTAGCTTTTAAAGCAGCTATCTTACGAGCCGAACAAACACTACCTACTAAAGGCTCTTTAACAAATGCCTACCAACACGTTTGGGGATATTTCAAAAAATGCGCCACGCAAGAGGAAAAAGAAACCTATCTAGATTTGTTAACTCATCTTTCCAATGACGATCAGGATATCCGCAAATTTTGCCAAAAATTAAGCATTAAATATAATAAAGAGTATCTCTTACAGTCCAGAATTTTATTTCCTAAATAAAAAAAATCTCACCCAAAAGTCAATTTTCGGGTGAGATAATTTTTTTAAATATTAGCTTCTTTTTTCAATTCTTGAATCACACTGATTTTTACAAACGGAATGTAGATTATGATTGAAATTAATAAGTTAACGGCTGCTAAAATAGCACCTTTGAAACTAGCTGTGGCAATTAATCCACCTAAAATTGGTGGTGTTACCCAAGGTGGGATAACCGTTGCAACTGGCACAATTCCCATTTTAGTTGAGAAATAAGCTGTTGTTACTAAAATCATTGGTACTAAAATGAACGGAATAAACATAATTGGGTTTAATACAATTGGTAAGCCAAATAACATTGGTTCATTAATATTAAACAATCCTGGTCCTGCACTTAATTTGTTAACCATCATGAAAGATTTATGCTTTCTTCCTACTAAAAAGATTGCGATAATCAAACCTAATGTCGCACCTGTTCCACCTAAGTTAACAAATGAATCAATAAATGGTTTATTAACAATGTAAGGTGCTGTTTTTCCTGCTGACACTGCTAATGCGTTAGCATCAATTGCTGGAATATTGATTGTTTGTAAAAATGGATCAATCATATTAGCACCATGTAAACCAAAGAACCATAAGAACGGTGTAATGAATGCTATTAATAATGCTGATGGGTACGTATTAGCTAATCCCATAAAAGGCTCTTGAACTGCTTCGTAGAATGATGCAACAATATCTGTTACTCCGAAAGCAGCAAAAATAGCAGCTACTAAACCGAATAAACTAATAATAATCATAGCTGGTAGTAAAGAAGCAAATGATTTTGCCACTGCTGGTGGAACACCATCTGGCATTTTAATCACTAATTTTTCATTCCCGATTAAACGAACGAATAATTCAGCTGAAACCATTCCCACAATTAAGGCGATAAAAAGACCAGTTGAAGCCATACCAGTTGCGCCACCTAAGGCAAAGAATGAACCTAATGAAACGATTCCGGCTGCGACACCATCTTTTCCATATCCTTTTGTTAAGTTATATGCTACTAAAAAGGCAATTGCCACTGAAATAATTGCAAAGGTTCCATTCCAAACACTTTCTCCAAAGCCCTTCCAAGCCTCGCCTCCGAAAATATTGTTCATGAAATCTTGGAAAATTGGAATTGGTAAGTTATTGATCATTACTGCTAACGCACCTAAAATCATCAGTGGCATCGTCACCATAAACGAATCACGAATTGCTACCAAATGACGCTGTGCCCCAATTTTTGAAGCAACAGGTATAAACTTTGCTTCCATGAATTTTACAAATCCATCCATTAAAAACTCCCCCTAAAATTTTTTATTATTATCAATAAGTTATCTGATACCTTACTATATGCAATAGTCGTGCCAACTTCTGAAACGCTTTCTACAATTGGCATAGTCCTTTACCGATTGCACACTAATTATACTGTGTTACACACTAGAGTGGTGAAAAAGGCGCTTAGCTCTGAGCAGCTGGAGTGAATACTAAACAATCCATGCTTTTCGGATTGATTAGTAGTTGCGAAGTTGCC
>CAUQFM010000161.1:0-3774 GCA_963517295.1 uncultured Vagococcus sp. | reverse complement strand
TTAATAAACTATTTTAAAGACCTAAAAGCTAACTTGTTTTAGGTCTTTTTATTATACTTAAACTCTATGAATCAATGATATAATAAGGCAAATAATGAAGGAGAGCATGTGATGAACTTATTAAAAAAATTATCTCAATTAGAAAATATAACGCCTAACGAAAGAGAATTAGTAAATCATATTATTAATCATCCGAAAGAAACCTTATCTTTAACCTCTAAGGAATTAGCAGATGTAGCTTATGTTTCTGTAGCAACTGTTTATCGATTATTAACTAAACTTGATTTAACGGGTTTTAATGAATTTAAGGTTGAACTGATTTCTTCACTAAAAAAATTAAATAACTCAGAAAAAATTGATCCAAATTACCCTATCTTAGCAACTGATTCAACAGAAGATGTTATTTATCGAATGAGCCAGTTATATCAAAATACATTGGATGAGACAATCAATTTATTTGATGAAAATGAGTTGAAAGAGAGTGTAGCTCTTTTGCTAGAGGCTAGTCAAATAGATGTCTATGCTTCAGCAGGTAATCTTTATTTTGCAAAAAATTTTCAGTTTCAATTACAAGAAATAGGTTGCTTAATCAATGTTCCAGAAGAAGATTACAGGCAACGGTTATCAGCTGCGAATAGCACAGATAAAAATGTAGCGCTCATCGTGTCTTATGGTGGTCGGAGCCAGACAACACAAGCAGTTGTAAAAATTTTAAATAAAAATAAAACACCGATCATTTTACTAACATCTACTCAAAAAAATCCAATAAGTGAGTTTGCAACAAAGCAACTATACATGGCATCTATTGAAAATCATTTTGATAAAATATCTTCTTTTTCGACACGGTTATCTTTATTAACTATTTTTGATTTACTATATGCAGAAATTTTTAATCAGAACTTTGAAAAAAATAGTCAATATAAACTAAAAAATTATCAAAAAATGAATGAAAAGTTGATATGAAATTATCAAAAAATAAGTTGTTTTTTTGTTTATGAGAAAAAAAATCCAAGATATTCTAAACACCATTTTTTTATCCAAAGCTGTGCTACTATTGGATTTACAGGAGTGTGATGAAAATGAAAGCAATTGTTTTAGATATTGATGGCACCTTATTAACAAGTGAGAAAAAAATAAGTCCTCTGACAAAAGAGTGTTTAATTAATGCACAGAAAAAAGGGATTAAATTAATCCTTGCCTCTGGACGACCGACAACTGGTATGTGGGATGTGTCTAAAGAATTAGAAATGGAAAAATATCAAGGATTGCTGGTGTCATATAACGGTTCAAAAGTTGTGGATTGTCAAAGTTCTACTGAATTATTTAATCAACCAATGACGATGGAGATGGGAAAAAAAGTTTTAGAACATATGAAACTTTTTGATGTAGAAGTGATGATTGATAAAGAAGATTACATGTATGTAAATGATGTTTTTAAAGGCTGGATTGATTATCAGGGGCAACCGTTAAATATTATTGAATATGAAGCACGTGGCGGAAAATATAAATTATGTGAAAAGGATGATTTAGCCGATTTTCTAGAGACACCGATTAATAAAATTTTAACGGCAGGTAACCCGACTTATCTAGCAGAAAAGTCTGAGCAAATGAAAAAACCTTTTAAAAATCAGTTGAATTGTGTGTTTACTGCCGATTTTTATTTCGAATTTACAGCGCAAGGTGTTGATAAAGCAAAAGCCTTAGATACGGTACTTTCTCCCCTAGGAATTAAGAGACAAGATATTATTGCCTTTGGTGATGGACATAATGATCGAACGATGTTAGCTTATGCAGGAATGGGGATTGCTATGGATAACGCGGTGGATGATTTGAAAAAAGTAGCTGACCGAGTAACTGGATCGAATGATGAAGAAGGAATTGTTACAATATTAAAGGAATATTTGTAAAATTTTTCTTAAGCTATTAATAAAATAAAAAAGTTGTATTTGAAGCAAAACCTTGTCGTTTCGCTTCTTTTTTGATGTCAATTTATCCAAATATAGCGTTCAATTTTGTCAATTTTAATGAACTTAAAATTTTAATGATGTTCTTATGAAAAAAAAGATAGAATTCATTTTTAAGTAGTTTAATATGTTATTCTAAAAAAACATATATCTACCGATTTTTGAACAGGTGGATTTATGATAAAAAGTAATGAAGGGAATCATTTGATGAAAGAAAACAAACGTACGATGAAACAAATTATGGGGATTTATGAACCGAAACACCGAATTACTATGCATAAAAGCAAGAAACAGTGGGTAGCCAAAGGATTACTATTTGGAACATTATTAATGGTTGGTAGCGCAGTACAAACAACAGCTGTTCAAGCTGAAGCGTGGGCACCAAATACAGTGGAACAAATATCGTCTCGAATCACAGAAGGACAAAAATCGATTAAAATGATTGAAGGGGATACAGTTTATAATATTGGTTTAGCTATCAATATAAAAGATCCAATGCAATTATTATTTGATAACGGTTTCTCTGAAGGTGATCAATACACAATGGCTGTAGGAACTGAAATCTCTTGGGATGGTAATCATATAATCGTTAAGGATCCTAATGGTAATGTAATCGGCGATAAAGTCGTATCAAATACTGACAAACATAATCCAAACGCTACTGTTGCAGGGCAAACATCAGATGTACCGGCTAAATCAGTTAAAACGGATAATAAAGGCAATATTATAAAAAATGTGGATAAAGGTGGAAATAACGGGTCAACCGTTAAACCAAAAGAAGATAACACAAAACCAACTACTCCGCTTGTTAAGCCAGATGAAAAAGAAGATGGTGGAACGAATCCAGTGAAGCCAATCGATCCAATTGATCCGATAAAACCAGTTGATCCAACAAATCCAGAAAAAAATGAAACATTAAAAAAATTAGAAGTTGAGCTTAAAAAAGAGCAAACTGAACTTGAAAAATTACAAGCAGAATTAGATCAACTTAAAACTAAATTAGCTTCTATCCAACAAGAAAATCAAGAAAAAATAGCAGCATTAGAATTGAAAATAGCAGATTTAGAGTCACAATTAGCTTCAATGACAGGGCGTAGTAGTTCAGCAGAAATCGAGGTAGCGCAAGCAGCAGTCGATCAAGCTGAAAGTAAGAAAGCTGGAATAGAGATATCATTGGCTAGTAAACAAGCAGAAAAAGCTCAGCTAGAAGAACGAATGATGCAAGTTCAAACGAAGCTAGAAACGCTTAAAAGTGAGGGCGCATCAGAAAATGATACTGAACAATGGCAACAAAGTGTGGATGAATATAACGCTCAAATAGCAGAATTAGCTACGATGATTGAAGCGCTTAATCAAGAAATTATTAGTTTATCTGCACAATTAGAAACTGCACAAGCAGAATATGACGCGGCAGTTACTCAGTTAAATGGGTTGGAAAATCAAGAACAACCAATGACGGTGGAAGAATTAGAAACAGCACTTGCGGAAACAACAAAAGAATTAGAAGAAACAAAGGCTAAAGCTCTTGAGCAAGAAAAAGAGTTACAAGCACAAATTGATGTTTTAGAATTAAAAGTAGCTGAACAAGAGAAAAAAGTAGCTGATTTAGAAGATAAAATTTCTGATCTAAAAGGTGAAAGTAATACAGATACTGACTTAAAGAAACGTCAAGATTACGCTAAAAATGAAATTGCTAATATGGAATTTTTACCAGGCGAAGCAAAATCAACTTACACCTACATGGTAGATCATGCGAAAACAGCCGTAGAAGTAGATCAAATTTTAGCTGAAGCTAGAGATTTAGATAAAA
>CAUQFM010000160.1:0-4017 GCA_963517295.1 uncultured Vagococcus sp. | reverse complement strand
ATTTTAAGTTTTTAGTATTTTAAGTTTTAAATAAGTAAGGGGAAGAATAATATGGGGAAAATTGATCCACGAGTTGTTAAAACTCGTAAGAAATTAAGACAAGCGTTTTTAGATTTATTGAAAACTCGCAAGTTAAGTGAAATGAACATCAAAGACTTAACGAATCAAGCAGGTGTTACAAGAGGAACATTCTATCTACATTATCGTGATAAAGATACATTTGTTGAAACGATTATGGAAGAAATAATTGAGGATTTTTATGATCATGTTGTAAAATATGTTGCCTATGATGGTAATGATGAAAAATTAATTCCTCAAATTATATTAGATAGAGTATTTGATTACATTGGTGATTCACCAGAGTTCTTTGTAACATTATTAAAAGAAAATGATGCAGAAATATACAGAACGTTGTTTAGTGATAAGTTGTATGATTACATCTTAGAGCATGTAAACTACGGAAACTCTATTCCTGTTAGAAAAATGCCTAAAGAATTATTAAATAACTTTTTGGTATTCGCTTTACTTGGTATCGCAGATGCTTGGGTTGTTGAAGGTAAAATCTACGCTAATCACTATATGGCAACTAATGTGGCTAAGTTATTTAGATCAGAATTATTTGTTGAGATTGGTTTGAAAGAGTTATTTATTTCTGATGCAGAATAAAAAAATTGAAAGATAGGTCAACTTTTTGTTGACCTATCTATTTTTTTTTGATATTATATTAATGTTGTATTTGTGTGCACCACAACTACAACCGCACATATTAAGTATTCAGTTCATATTAAGTTATGGCGCTTAAGTTGGCGAGTCTAAGTAAAGAAAAGGAGGTGCGGAACAAACATGTACGCTATTGTAAAAACTGGTGGTAAACAATTAAAAGTAGAAGTAGGTCAAGCGATTTACGTTGAGAAATTAAACGTAGCAGCTGGCGAAAAAGTTGTGTTTGATGAAGTTATTTTAGTAGGTGGAGAAACAACAAAAATTGGTGCTCCAACTGTGAAAGGTGCAACTGTTGAAGGAACTGTTGAAAAACAAGGAAAACAAAAGAAAGTTGTTACTTACAAATACAAACCTAAAAAAGATTCACATCGTAAACAAGGTCATCGTCAACCTTACACTAAAGTAATGATCGATGCAATTAACGCATAATTAAAATTTAGAAAGTTGGTATCTTGATGATCAAAGCTAAGTTCATCAGAAAAGAAGCCAATCAGATTGTTTCGTTTGAAATGTCTGGTCATGCTAATTTTGCTGAGTCAGGTTCTGATATAGTTTGTGCAGCTGCATCCGTCTTAGCGATGAATGTAGTGAACAGTATTGAAGAATTAGCGGGTTATCAACCAATTGTAGATATGAGTGATGGTTACCTGTTTGTTGAAATTTTGTCAGATTTGTCTGATAAACAGATTGAAACAACAGATATTCTAATGAACAGTCTATATATTGGTTTGAGAGATATCGAAAAAGAGTATAATTCATATATTCGTGTAAAATAATTTCAAGGAGGTGCTTTTTTCATGTTGAAAATTAACTTACAATTATTCGCCCACAAAAAAGGGGGCGGTTCTACAACCAACGGTCGTGATTCACAATCAAAACGTTTAGGTGCTAAACGTGCTGATGGACAAACTGTTTCAGGTGGTTCAATTTTATACCGTCAACGCGGTACTAAAATTTATCCAGGTGTAAACGTTGGCCGTGGTGGAGATGATACTTTGTATGCTAAAGTTGAAGGTGTGGTACGTTTCGAACGTAAAGGCCGTGAAAAAACTCAAGTATCTGTATATCCAGTAGCTAAATAATGACTAAAAGCAACTCAATTTATTGGGTTGCTTTTTTGTTGTTGTGAAAAAAGGGGATTAGTTTAATTTATCAAGCCCTTTTGTTATAATAGTAGTAGAAATAAAAGGGAAGGTGTCTTGATAAATGATTAGTAGAGTAGCTAATTTAAGAAAAGAAATGATCGAAGAAGATATTTCATCATTTTTAATAACTAGTTCATACAATTTACGTTATTTAACAGGGTTTACAGGGACGACTGGAGTTGCTCTGATTACCTTAGAAGAAGCGTTTTTTATTACTGATTTTAGATATACAGAACAAGCTGAAACTCAGTGTGAAGGCTATAAAATTGTTCAAAATCATGGTCCGATTTTTGATGTAGTAGCTGATTTAGTAGAAGAAAAAGAATTAATAAACCTTGCTTTTGAAGAAGCGACTGTTTCTTTTAAAGAATACGTTCAGTTAGAAATGATACTAGAAGTGGATTTGATTCCTGTTTCTGGCATGATCGAAGAGTTAAGAGAGATCAAAGATGATTCAGAAATTGAAATTATTCAAAAAGCGTGTGAGATTGCTGATCAAGCTTTTAGTCATATTTTAACTTATATCAAACCGGGAATGACGGAAATTCAAGTAGCGAATGAACTAGACTTCCACATGAGAAGTCTGGGCGCGTCTAGTGTTTCTTTTGAAACAATCGTGGCAAGTGGCTTGAGATCAGCAATGCCTCACGGAGTTGCAAGTGAAAAAGTGATTGAGCAAGGTGATTTTATTACAATTGATTTTGGTTGTTACTATCAAGGGTATGTGTCAGATATGACAAGAACTATTTCTCTAGGTGAACCAAGTGAAAAATTAAAAGAAATTTATCAAATTGTGAAAGAAGCACAGCAAAAAGTGTTGGATATTGCTAAACCGGGAATGACTGGTGCTGAATTAGATGCGGTTGCTCGTGATTTTATTACTTCAAAAGGTTATGGGGAAGTTTTTGGGCATTCTACAGGGCACGGTATAGGATTGGAAATACATGAAGGACCTAATGTTTCTAAGATGGCAGAAAAAGTATTTGTTTCGGGAAATGTGATTACTAATGAACCAGGAATTTATTTACCAGGAATTGGTGGCGTTCGAATTGAGGACGACATGTTAGTGACAGATAATGGGATAAAGAGATTGACACATTCTGAAAAAGAGCTTATTATTTTATAGAATAGACAAATGATTAAAAATACTATATTCTTAATGCTTTGAGGGTAAAGTAATATTAATTAGATTGTAGGTTTCTCAAGTTAAAATGAACTGAAGGAGGAAGACAGATGGCAGAAAATAAAGATTTAGTCCTAAGCAGCAATAATCAAGAAATTGGTGGAGAAATTGTTGTTGCTCCTGAGGTGTTAGAAGTTATCGTTGGGATTGCGGCGTCCAAAGTAGAAGGTGTTTATGCAATGCGTGGTAATTTAGCATCAAATGTTACAGAACTATTTGGAAAATCAGTCCATGATAAGGGTGTATCATTAAAAAATGAGGAAGGTAACATCCGTATCGATTTATTTTGTTATCTGAATTATGGTGTTTCAGTACCTAAAGTAGCAATAGACATGCAAGAAAAAGTTAAACAGCAAGTTTTATATATGACGGATTTGGAATTGTCAGAAGTTAACGTGCATGTTGTTGGCGTTGTTCCTGAAAAAATTTCACTACCAGACTTAGACGAGTTGTTTAATTCAGAAGATGAGGAAGAATAGAGTGGATTTAACAAGACATCAGTTAAGAGAAATAGCGTTCCAAGTCAATTTTACTATGTTATATAGTGAAGAAGTAGAAATTGATCAAGCCATTGAAAATGTTCTGGATTTATATGAAGGACAAACATGTGAGGAAATTCCTCAATATGTTAAAGTGGTAGTTGCAGGTGTGAAAGAACACCAACCAGAATTAGATCAACACATCGAAAAACATTTAAAACGTTGGACAGTTAACCGTATCGCGAAAACTGATTTAACGATTTTAAGATTAGCCTTATTTGAAATGTTTTATGTATCAGATATTCCACATAAAGTATCTTTAAATGAAGCGTTAGAATTAGCAAAAACATTTAGTGATGATGAATCTCGTCGTTTTATTAACGGTGTACTATCATCTGTCATGAAAGACTTAGACTCAAGCAATTAATTTTGTTTGAGTTTTTTGTTTGGAGTTAGACGCCTTTTCATCACTCTATTGTAGTCTGGA
>CAUQFM010000159.1:0-4019 GCA_963517295.1 uncultured Vagococcus sp. | reverse complement strand
ACGCTTTTGGGATGGATTCGTATTTGTGAAGTTGTCGTAGGAGTTGCCTTTTGAATCTGAACTAAAAATAGCACGAAAAAAGAGCTAAGAAGCGTAGGACGCTTCTTGGCTCTTTTGGATTTTAAAAACGATTCGTTTAGATATGACATAATTTATAATTGTCGCTAATACTTGAGAAATTACTGTGAAGATAAATTCATTAAGTAAGTACTCGTTCCCAATGAATCTAAAAAACATTGGATTAGAAAAGAAAGTATTCTGATAGTTGATTGATCTTAAATTAAGTGTTCTAATCCAAAACTGTCCATATTTAGCAACAAAAAAATGCGCTATACCAATATCAAGGAGTATAACAAAACCACGACCTAAACAAAATTCAAAAAACTGATGACATGTTTTTTTAAAATCGGTCCCATTGTCTTTAAAAACAAAATATTTATTAGCAAAAAAAGAAAAGATGATGGCACACGATTGACCAACTAGCACTGGTAACATCACACTGTTCGTAAATTTTTTCATAGAAAACCGAGCAAAAAAATAAATAAATGTGCCTATTGTTCCTGCTATGCTATAAAGTAAAAATTCTTTTCTTTTAATCAAAAGTTTCATCCTCCTTTTCTACAAAGTAAAAGGCTGACTCAAAGGCCAGCCCTTTTTCTTAATGTCTATAGATGCCAAGAAATATTATTCTCAACTTCTCACTTACTTAAAATAGTACCTTGTTAATTCAAGTGCGTTACGTTCCATCACAATGTCACCATATTCTTCTAAAATATCAGTTGTAATATTAGTTATGTGTGTGTACTCATATAATTGAGAGACATCATTTTTAATCTGTGCGTCATTATTTTCTTCTAAAACAAAGGATACTCTGAAAAAATAATCATCTTTAAACTTATATAAATAAGTCAAAACATTATGTAATTTTATATTTTTTGCTAATGAAATCATTGTTTCAAAATCATCTAAGCGAAAAATAACATCCATCGTATCTCCTTTAGGGTTGTTTAGAAAATCGATTTCTTCGTCTATTTCTTCTGATAACATTGCTTCTTGATCTGAGATATGTTCTTTTAAGAAATCAGTAAAATCATCACTTAACATATCACCCTTCATCATATCTAAGTTATCGACATCATCCATATTATCCACTGGTAAATTTTTGCTAATGAATAATTCTAAACCATCATGATTGGGTAGCACTTGGAATGTCACAGAATCGGTTTCTTGAAATTGTTCATCCACATCAACTTCTTCTAAAATACTATAAAAAAAAGTTTCTATCTGTTTTTGATTTCCTAATAAATCTAAAAAAGTGATGCCTCGTTCTGCTAAATCATCATTATCTATCGAAACGCGAATTGTATTTTCATTAATTCTCTCCATCTCCATACCGCTACACCTCGTTTCTATTAAATTTTATTGTTAGCTTTATTGTAACGAAAAATACAAAAAAGTAAAGGGAACACAACTATCCTTTTCTTTTTAACATAGGAATTTATTATAAATAAAAAATAAAAAACAGCATGTTTGACAGCTGGTCAACATGCTGAAGATCGATATTTCTAAAAATTTTACTCTTAGATGCCTGCCATCATTTGAGCATGTTTTAATTCAATAGCTCTAACTTCTCTTGGTAAAAAGCGACGGATTTCGTCTTCATTGAAGCCAACTTGGAGGCGTTTGTCATCCACCATAATCGGACGACGTAACAATCCTGGATTTTCTTGTACTAATTTTAATAATTCAGGAAGTGACAGTTCATCCAAATCAACATCCAACTTTTGAAATACTTTTGAACGTGTAGAAATGATTTCTTCCGTACCATCTTCTGTCATACGTAAGATTTCTTTTAATTCGTCTTGAATTAAAGGTTCTGAAAAGATATTTCTTTCTACGAAGGGAATTTGATGCTCTTGCAACCATGCTCGTGCTTTCCGACAAGATGTGCAACTAGGTGAAGTATATAATTTCAACATACGATTCACTCCCTTTCAAAGTTTAGAGAATAACAGTTTTTTAACTGCTCCCACTATATCGTAATTATACTATAACACGATTTAAATTACTAGATTAAATATGATATTTATCTAACAAATTCTTAGTGTAAATTCTTTGTAAAGCCTTATATAAAGGGTTTTATGTAATTTCTTAAGACAATTTTAAACATATTCATAAATTGTTCATATTATAAAAAAAATTAATACAGATTAAAATTGTGTACTACTTTATTTTAGTCATCTAAAATAAATTCACCATTTAACTATGATTTTCTGTCTTTCTCTTAAGTTTTTAGTATAATAGGTTTATGACTATTTTATGAAGGTGGAAAATAAATGAAGGAAATAATTTTTTCTGGGATTCAACCTAGTGGTATCCCAACGATTGGAAATTACATTGGAGCAATGAAGCAATTTGTTGAATTACAAAAAGAGTATCAGTGCTATTTTTGTATTGTTGACCAACACGCTATTACAGTTCCTCAAGATAGACTTAAATTAAGAGAACAAATTTTACAACTAGCCGCTCTTTATTTAGCTGTGGGAATCGATCCTGAACAAGCTGCTATCTTTATTCAATCAGAAGTCCCTGCTCACTCAGAAGCAGCTTGGATTGTTCAATGTAACACATCACTTGGCGAATTAGAACGTATGACACAGTTTAAAGATAAATCTCAAAAGCAAGAATCCGTAACTGCTGGACTTTTAACTTATCCACCATTAATGGTAGCTGATATTATTCTTTATAATACAAATTTAGTACCTGTTGGAGAAGACCAAAAACAACATTTAGAATTAACTAGAGATTTCGTTGACCGTTTTAATTCTCGCTATGCTGGTAAAAATCAAGAAATTTTAGCAACACCGGAAGTTAAAATTCCTGAAAAAAATAGTGGTGGTCGTATTATGAGCCTCCAAGAACCAACTAAAAAAATGAGTAAATCTGATAGTAATGCAAAAGGTTATATCTCAATGTTAGATGAACCAAATGTTATTACTAAAAAAATTCGTTCTGCTGTGACTGATTCAAGTGGTATCATCGAATATGATCCTGAAGAAAAGCCAGGAATTTCTAATCTGTTAGTTATTTATTCTGCTGTGACTGATTATTCGATTGAAGAACTTTCTGATAAATATAAATCAAGTGGCTACGCTGAATTTAAAACAGATTTAGCTGAAGCTGTTGTGACTTGGATTGAACCAATTCATGAAAGATATCATGCTATTCTAAATTCTGAAGAATTACATTCTATTTTAGATGAGGGTGCATTATCTGCTCAAAAAGTGGCTAACAAAACACTACAAAAAATGAAAAATGCAGTTGGATTAGGTCGTAAACCAAGACGCTAACAACTCACTATTTTTCAAACTATGTTAAACTAGTATGTATAGATTATGGGAGGTTTTTTAACCATGGAAGAAACTAAAAAACAAGATTCAAATTCATTATTAACACAAAAAATGATTGATAATAGAACTATTTTAATTTACGGTGAGATCAATCAAGACTTAGCTAAAGAAGTCAGTACTAAATTACTACTTTTAGCTTCAATCAGTGAAGACCCAATTACTATTTTCATTAATAGTGAAGGTGGACATGTAGAAGCTGGTGACACTATTCATGACATGATTAAATTTGTGAAACCTACTGTTAAAATTATTGGAACGGGTTGGGTTGCAAGTGCTGGAATTACTATTTTCTTAGCAGCTAATAAAAAAGACCGTTACTCTTTACCAAATACTCGCTTTATGATTCATCAACCTGCTGGTGGCGTTCAGGGGCAAAGTACTGAAATCCAAATTGAAGCAAAAGAAATCGTAAAAATGCGTGAAAGAATCAACCGTTTAATTGCTAAAGCGACGGGACAAACTTATGAGAAAGTTTCTGAAGACACTGATCGTAATTACTGGATGAGTGCTGAAGAAGCATCAAGTTATGGCATTGTTGGTAAAATTATCGACAAATCAAAACAAGTAAAATAAAAAAAACCGACAGATGTCGGTTTTTTTATTTTACTT
>CAUQFM010000158.1:0-4028 GCA_963517295.1 uncultured Vagococcus sp. | reverse complement strand
TTAATAAAAAGGGGGCAAAGTGATGAAAAATATAAACAAAGAAAAACTGAAATTAATTTTAATCAGTTCCGGCTCAACACTTATTATGATTGCCATCTTAATTTTTATTAATAATCAATTTCTTGATCAAAAATTATTTCAATTTAATACTTCAGCACCTAAAAACAGTCTGATACGAGTGAACTCTGAGTTTGATGATATGTTGTTCACGATGGAAGAAAAGTTAAATTTTAATGTCTCAGGTGATAAAATAGTTATTTATATGGAACATTACAAAAAAGATAAGTTAATTGAAAAAGATGGGATTGGTAATATATCAAGTAATACAAATTCCATAAAAGGCAGTATTATGTGGGGCATAGAAGATTTTAATACAGGAATAATAAAAATTGCTATAAAAAAAGAGGGAATGGTTACTAATACTTCTTATGAAATGAAAAATGATACTGGAATAGCTGCTGGATTAATTCAAAATAAAGCAGATTTAAGAGTAGGTCAACCGATTATCTTAGCTTCTTTTGGCTCAGGAAAAGATACGATCCATAGTCCAAATTTGGAATTAGAAAAGCTAGATAAAGAGGCTTTAAAAAATAATGAAGATAGCTATGTTCTATGGATGAAAGTCGAATAATAATTAAAAGAATACAGTGCTGATTGGAGGTTAGTCAATGATTGGTTGGATTTATTTTTTAATTATTGTGTGTGCTAATACAATAGGAGCCATTTCAGGAATGGGTGGCGGTGTTTTGATCAAACCGCTATTTGATTTGATCCATGTTCATTCAGTTGCTGCGATTTCTTTTTATTCTAGTATGGCTGTTTTAACTATGTCAGTGGTATCAACTTATAAACAAACAAAAAATGGGATTAAAATTGATTGGTTATTTGCATTCCAAATTTCAGTAGGGGCTATGGCGGGAGGATTACTAGGAAATAATATCTTTGAAAAAATATTGATTTTATTTCCTACTGGTAGAGAAGTTCAGTTGATTCAAATCAGTTTAACAGTGGTAACACTTTTATTTTCTTTTCTTTACAGTAAAAAAATATGGAAAAATTTTATGTTTGATTCATATGTTTTGAAAATTATCTCAGGACTGTTGCTTGGTTTTTTAGCTAGCCTTTTAGGTATTGGTGGAGGACCGATTAACGTGGCTCTTTTAATGTTATTATTTAATATTCCGATTAAAGAAGCAACTGTTTATTCCATTATCAGTATCTTTTTTTCTCAGCTATCAAAAGTGACAACCATCTTTTTTACTGTTGATTTGAATCGCTATGATCTAACAATCCTTTATTATGTAATTCCTGCTGGAGTTATAGGCGGCTTTTTAGGTTCATTTATAAGTGGAAAAGTGACAGATCAACGAATTAATCAAATTTATCAAGTAGTGATCATATTGGTTTTAATCATTAACATTTATAACGGATGGAGTATATATTAATAGTATAAGGAAGGAATTTTAAAAGATGACGAAAATAGCTTTTTTTGATTTAGATGGCACACTTTGTAATAGTAGTGGAGAAGTATTGGCATCAAGTGTAGCGTCTATCCGTAACTTTAGGGCAGATGGAAATTTAGCTTATATCTGTACGGGACGTTCAAAACCTGAAATATTGGATAGTATTCTAGATGTTGGATTTGATGGTGTGATTGGCGCGGGTGGTGGTTATATTGTGATTAATGACGAGGTTGTTAGCCATAAAACACTACCTAAAGAAGCTGTTTTAGAAATTATTGAGTTTTTTAATGGGCATGATGTGGGCTATTATTTAGAGTCGAACGATGGACTGTTTGGTAGTGAAAATTGCGAGCGTAAAATTAAAGAAGAAGTTAAAAAAATTTCTGATAAAGAAGGAACATCCTTTGATGAGATGAGCGAAAAAATGCAGTGGTTTTTTGATTTAACAAGTAATTATGATAACGATCAAGTGGATCATGGAAACGTAAATAAAATTTCTTTTATCAATAATACGATTTCTTTTAAAGAGATTGATGAAAACTTCGGTGAAGAATTCCATATGTATCATTCAACCGTTCATTTGTTTGGTCCTGAAAGTGGGGAAATCGCAGTTAAAGGCATCGATAAACAAAAGGCAGTTGAGTTTGTCTTGAATTACTTAAATCTGAAAAAATCAGACGCGTTAGCTTTTGGAGATGGTGATAATGATGTGGCAATGTTTGCTGCAGTTGATTATAAAATAGCTATGGCTAATGCAACAGACACCTTAAAATCTATATCAGATGAAGTCACTAAAGATGCTGATGAAGATGGTATTGCGTTTAGCTTAGAGAAAAAAGGCTGGGAATAAAAGCATATCAAAAACATCTCACATGAAAAATTTATGTGAGATGTTTTTGATGTCGATATTCAAGAAAAGTATAATTACTAAGAGATTATAAAATAATACAAAGATAAACCTAAAAATAACAATGCCAATAGCAAAGAGATTATCGCAGTTATTTTACCCATATTTTTATCCCATTGACTTGGATTTTGACTATTCAAAACAAGATTGGCAAGTTCTAAGTTTTTTTTAATTCCAATGTCGTAAAAAGCAAACAAACAAGCAAGACCTATAATTAAGTTTATAAGGAAATTTGGTAAGGGACTGATAACAGCACCAACAATGATAAGACTGATAGGAATACTTTTTTTCACACTAACATCTCCTAGTTTAGTATATTTACGATAAGTATACTCTAATAAATAGGAGATAAAAAGTATGCTTTTATATTTAATTAAAACGTCTTAAATATTCCTTTAGTTGGAGAAATTTTTCCAACGATTTCTTGACTTTTAAACAACCATTCTTGTAATAGCATAAAATCTAATTCAGAATAATTACGTTGTTCTTCGTAATTAAATTCAGCGAAAGCTTGTGCTTTTTCTATTGGAAGATGGCAATAATTAGTCAACAGATTTATTTTTTCTTCAGAAGTTTGATGATTAAAATATGACTGTGCTTCTTCTAAAGCTAAATGGAAATTTTTAACATCTTGTGGGTTTTCTTTAACAAAATTAGCATCGAAACACCACATCACATAACAGGCATCTAATTCATTAGAATGCCAGATAACCTCTGTATCAGGAATAGCTAAAACTTCTGAGATAAAAGGATCAATCGCAACAAGACCATCAATTTGGTGAGCTTTCAATTTTTCCATTCTCTCGTAAGTGTTGTTGATATAAACATAACTTGTTTTAGGTAGTACGTCATACAGGTAAGTTTCTGCAAAAAATCGAAAAAGACCTGTTCTGTTAATGCCAACTCTAAAATCAGTTAAGTATTTTGAGCTTTTATAGCCTGCTAGTTGGATGGTACGAGTTAAAGTAGAAGTAATCACAGCGTCTTTGCCGTCTTTTAGATAGTAAAAGAAAAAAGTGGTATCTCCCATTTGAGCATCTACTTCCCCGTTTAGAAAAGCAGCTTTACCTTGAAAAATAAAGTCATCTGCTAATTCTAACATCACATCAACATCATGTTTTTCAAAAATACCTCGTTCTTTTGCTAATATAACCGGTAGAACTAATGGATTAATTCGGTTTTGTTGTAATCTAATGGTTGCGATAATAAACCATCCTTTCAATTAAGTTGCAATAAAAAATAAAAGAGCCATCGTAGTGTGAAATGCACGAATTAAAAGCAATGGTCTGGGACCGAAATCTCGTCCCATTTCTGGATAAACGGTTTGGATTTTCAGGTAATCTTTAAGCCATCTTAGATAACCTTCAACAAAGAAAATTAAAAAACCAATTAAAGATTGCCACCAAGTTAAGACCGTTAAACTTAAATAAAGCCATGCCGTTAATACTAAGATACTTTCAGGTATCATTATCAAAATAGAGTTTCTAAAACCAATAATATGGGGAAAAGTAATTCTGATTCCTTGATCTTTTTCATAGTCACCAGTATTATTTGTAGACATTAAAAAGACGGTTAACATCATACAGATAAAAGCATAGATGAAAGCAGAAGTATTAAACCAACCTGTTTGTAGCCAAAATGCAACAAGGGAACTTAAC
>CAUQFM010000157.1:0-4035 GCA_963517295.1 uncultured Vagococcus sp. | reverse complement strand
TGAATTGTTACACATTAATCCAGATACTCTTTTTCTTTAGTCGTGATTCAAAAGGTAGCTTCTGCCACAACTTCAAAAATAATAAAAAATCCCAAACCCTCGGATTATTTTTTATTTCTTCCAGTTGCTTGAAACTGATCGTCTTTTTCATCACTCTTGTTCAAAAACAAATTACTGGGTTTTTTATAAAATTTTCTTCATTGAAAAAGAAATGAAAGCTTGATAATATAGTTTTGTGAAATAATTAATCACTAAAGATTGTGCTTACATTTTAAGTAGACACTATATATTGTGTTTTTTGATTGACTTTTCTTTATAAAAAGCTATACTAATATTTATAGAAATTAAAGACTAACTGGAGTGATTTAGATGAATACAATAACTTTATATACAAAAGATAACTGCCCACAATGCAAAATGACAAAAAAATTCCTTGCTGATAAAAACCTTAACTTTGAAGAAATTAATATTGATACTGAACCACAATATATAGATTCATTAAAAGAACAAGGATTTAGAAGTGTTCCCGTAATTACAACTGCTGATGAAAGAGTTACGATTGTTGGGTTCCGTCCTGATCAATTAAGAACGTTGGCTGTTTAGTATGAAATTAGTCTTTTTTTCTTTAACCGGGCAAACTAGACGATTTATCAAAAAATTAGACCTTCCCGCTACCCAAGCACATGAGATTGATTCTAACAATCCTTTTCATGAAATCAATGAACCTTACATTTTGATCGTTCCTACTTATGACGCAGAAGTCACTGAAGTAGTGAACGATTTTATTGAGTACAAAACAAATCAACAGAATATGCTTGGTGTTGTCGGTGGAGGAAATCGTAACTTTGCGGACCTTTTTATTTTTACTGCTAAAGATATCGCAAGAGACTATCAAGTCCCTTTGCTTTTTAGTTTTGAATTTAATGGTACACTAGAAGATGTTAAAAATTTTAAGAAAGTAGTGGATAACCTTGAGTCTAAAAAATCTTGAAGATGTAACTTATTTTAAATTAAATAATCAAATTAACCGACCTGTAGATGATCAAATACCTTTATATAAAGATAAAGAAGCTTTAACTGCTTTCTTTAACGAAAATGTTGAACCTTATACAAAAACATTTTCTTCTATTGAAGAAAAGCTTAATTTTTTAATCGCTGAAGATTATATAGAATCTGAATTTATTGGTAAGTATTCAATTGAATTTATCGAATCATTATATAAATATCTAGACGAACAAAACTTTACCTTCAAATCATTTATGGCAGCCTATAAATTTTACTCTCAATATGCTTTAAAAACAAATGACGGTACTGCTTATTTAGAATGCTATGAAGACCGTGTAGCATTTAACGCATTATACTTTGCTGATGGTAATGAAGAATTAGCTCTTAGTTTAGCTGAAGAAATGATTTACCAACGCTATCAACCAGCAACACCTTCCTTTTTAAATGCTGGACGTAAGCGTCGCGGGGAACTTGTTTCTTGTTTCCTAGTTCAAGTGACTGATGACATGAATAGTATTGGTCGCTCAATCAATAGCGCCTTACAACTATCACGTATTGGTGGTGGTGTTGGTATCACTTTATCTAACTTACGTGAAGCGGGTTCTCCAATCAAAGGCTATGAAGGAGCTGCTAGCGGGGTTGTTCCTGTTATGAAATTATTTGAAGATAGCTTTAGTTATAGTAATCAATTGGGGCAACGACAAGGTGCTGGTGTGGTTTACTTAAACGTCTTCCATCCAGATATCGAAATGTTCCTTTCTACTAAAAAAGAAAATGCCGATGAAAAAATCCGTGTTAAAACACTTTCTTTAGGTTTAGTGGTTCCTGATAAATTTTACGAATTAGCTCGTAACAACGAAGATATGTATTTATTCAGTCCATATAGCGTGGAACGTGAGTATGGTGTTCCATTCTCTTACTTAGATATTACGAAAGAATACGATAATCTAGTGAATAACCCTAAAATCCGTAAACAAAAAATCAGCGCTCGCTACTTAGAAAATGAAATCAGTAAACTACAACAAGAATCCGGTTATCCTTATATTATTAACATCGATACAGCTAACCGTGCTAACCCAGTTTACGGAAAAATCATTATGAGTAATTTGTGTTCTGAAATCTTACAAGTCCAAGAACCATCAATGATTAACGACCAACAAGTTTATGATGAACTTGGAACTGATATCTCATGTAACTTAGGATCAACTAATATCGTTAATTTAATGGATAGTCCTGATTTTGGTAAATCTGTTCGTGCAATGACACGTGCTTTAACTTTTATTACAGATGCATCTGATATCGCTGTTGTTCCTTCGATTAGAAATGGTAACCGTTTGAATCATACGATTGGTTTAGGTGCTATGGGACTTCATACATACTTTGCTAAAAATCAAATGGAATATGGTTCAAAAGAATCGATCGAATTCACTGATGTTTACTTTATGCTACTTAATTACTGGACATTAGTGGAAAGTAATAATATTGCTAAAGAACGCGGTGAAACATTCCATAACTTTGAAAAATCTGATTATGCCAACGGCTCTTACTTTGATACTTATATCAATGAACCGGTCCTAGCTAAATCTGATAAAATTAAAGATTTATTTGATACTATTGAGATTCCTACTGCTGAAGATTGGGCTACTCTTAAAGAATCAATCAAAGAGTATGGCTTATATCATCAAAATCGTCTAGCAGTCGCTCCAAACGGCTCAATTTCATATATTAATGATACTAGTGCAAGTATTCATCCAATTACACGTCTGATTGAAGAACGTCAAGAGAAAAAAATTGGTAAGATTTACTATCCAGCACCTCATTTAAATAATGAAAGTATGCCTTATTACACATCTGCTTATGATATGGATATGCGTAAAGTAATCGATGTATATGCAACTGCCCAAAAGCATGTGGATCAAGGAATGAGTATGACACTCTTCATGCGCTCTGAAATGCCAGAAGGTTTATATGAATGGAAAACTGAAACAAATAAACAAACAACACGTGACTTAAATATTTTACGTCACTATGCCTTTAATAAAGGGATTAAATCAATTTATTATGTTAGAACATTTACAGATGATTCAGGTGAAATTGGCAGTAATCAATGTGAAAGTTGTGTTATTTAAGGGAGGAAATCACTGTGACAAATAGTTACTACAAGGCGATAAACTGGAACGCCGTCGAAGATATTATTGACAAATCAACCTGGGAAAAATTAACTGAGCAATTTTGGTTAGATACACGTATTCCCTTATCAAATGATTTAGATGATTGGCGTACTTTGTCAGAAGATCAAAAAGAAAATATCGGTCTTGTATTCGGTGGTCTTACCTTACTTGATACGATTCAATCAGAAAGTGCGATTGATGCGCTTAGACCCGATGTTAGAACACCACATGAAGAAGCTGTTTTAAACAACATTCAATTCATGGAATCTGTTCATGCGAAAAGTTATTCTTCTATCTTTAGCACGCTTAATACCAAAGCTGAAATTGAAGAAATTTTTGAATGGACAAATACCAATGAACATTTACAAAAAAAAGCTGAAATCATTAATGAGATTTACCTAAATGGAACTGGACTTCAAAAGAAAGTTGCCAGTGTTTATGCTGAAACTTTCCTTTTCTATTCTGGATTTTATGCCCCACTTTACTATTTAGGTAACAATAAGCTAGCTAACGTGGCTGAAATTATTAAATTAATTATCCGTGACGAGTCTGTTCACGGAACTTACATTGGTTATAAATTCCAACTTGGTTTTAATGATTTATCTGAAAAAGAACAAGAAGAAATGAAAGATTGGATGTATGATTTACTCTTCACTTTATATGAAAATGAAGAAAAATATACAGAACTTCTTTATGATAAGCTAGGTTGGACTGAAGAAGTTAAAACTTTCTTACGCTATAATGCTAATAAAGCTTTAATGAATTTAGGTTTAGATCCTTTATTTCCAGATACGGCTAATGACGTGAATCCTATCGTTATGAATGGTTTATCCACAGGAACAAGTAACCACGACTTCTT
>CAUQFM010000156.1:0-4088 GCA_963517295.1 uncultured Vagococcus sp. | reverse complement strand
ATAGTCTCTAACTTTCTCTTGATAATTTTCTTCTAGCTCATACAGTGTAATCGGTCGACCAATTTCTTTATATTCCATTGTTTCAATTAAAACTAAGATTTCAGTTAAAAATGTGATGTACTTTTTAGTTGAAATTCTTGATAGTCCGATTTCTTTTGAAAGGTTTTCTGTAGAAAAAGGTTGTGGTATTTTTTCTATTCCTTGGATTACTTTATTAAATGTTAGTCTAGATAGTCCCTTAGGTAATTCTTCTTCACACTGACTATCACTCTTACTATTTGGCATATGATTAAAAAATTGATCCAATTCTTTTTGATTAGTCGCTGTTTTTTTATCAGTCATTTTGTCTAATATTTCAAATTTTTGAAACGCTTTTTTTAGCCGTTCAAAAGTAAATGGTTTGATTAAATAATCAATAACATTATGTTTTAGTGCCTCTTCTAAGGTATGTATATCATCAGCTGCGGTGATTAAAATAACCGGAATATTAATACCTAATTGATGTAATTCTTTTAAAAATTCCAAGCCTGTTTGTTCTGGTAAATAGACATCTAACAAAATCAAACGAATCTTCTCTTTTTGGATAATTTTTAAGCCATCTTTTGTTTGACGAACATTTTCTATCTGAGATTTTGGTAATATATTTTCAACAAACTGTTGATTAAGTGTTGCCACCATTGGATCATCTTCAATAATTAGTATGGTCATTTTCTTCCCCTATCACCGGAAATTCAACATAGAAATGTGTCCCACCATCTGCTACTGCTGAAAATTCGATTATCCCTTTTTTAGCTGTCACTATTTTTTTAACCAGATACAAACCGTAACCTCGGTCATGATTCTTAGTTGAGAAGCGGTTATCAAAAATCTGATGTGTAATCTCCTCAGAAATACCGGTTCCACTATCCATGACATCTAACATAATAATCTGCCCCTCTTCCTCATACTTCATTAAAAGAAAGACTTGTTTATTATTTTCAGCTGTTACAGCATCAAAAGCATTCGTTAAAATATTCCCCAATATTTGTAGTAGCTCATGAATATCTGTATCTGTTTTAAGTTCTGGTAAATATGATTCTGGCATAATAGTAAAGTTAATTTTTTTCTCTTCGGCTTCATTAACTTTTCCTAGTAGATAGCCTGCAATTGCTGGTGATTTAATTTTATCAGTGATATAACCGACATCACTTTGATAATTTTTATGTAAATATTGCATATAGCTCGTTACTTGGTCATATTGTTTTAACTCAATCATTCCCATAATAACTTGCATTTTATTCATAAATTCATGGGTTTGCGCTCTAAGGGAATCAATATATTGTTCCGTTCCACTTAATTGCTGGACTAGATGAGTCAGCTCTGATTGATCTCTAAAAGTTACCACACCACCTGAAAAAATTTCTTTAGAAAAAATCGGTGACATATTGGCTATAATTTCGATATCACCTAATGTAATTGTCTGATCTTTACTTTTTTCTCTTTTATCAAAGGTTGCGTTAAACAATGCTTCAAAAATTTCGTCTGGTATTTTTTGATTCAATCCAATCTCAAAACTGCCATCTATTTTTTTTAATAATAAAGAAGCTTCTCTATTTAACAAGATAACTTCCCTATCTAGATTAATTGCCAAGATACATTCTGTAATCTCATTTTCAATCACTTCTTTATCATAAAGTAAATTAGCAATTTCATAAGGTTCTAGGTTAAACAAAATTTCCTTAATTCGATAGGCTCCATAAGTTGCTCCGATAACACCAACACCTAAACCAAACAATAGTCCATAAATTAATTTACTTTGTGCATCCGAAATATCGGTATCAATCGTTTTGGAAATCAAACCAATACATACGACGCCAATAATTTCACCAGATTTATTTTTTATCGGTTCAAAATAACGAGTTCCTTTTCCTAAAACACCATCTTCTGTTGAAAAATGACTATCACCTTCAAGCGCTCTCTTGGCATCAGGAATATTAGAGAAAGGTTGCCCAATGACATCAGCATCAGGATGAGATAAACGAATCAATTCTTTATCTAATACTACTACAAAATCAACATTCGCAGCTTTTGTAATAGCTAGTGAAATCTCTTGAATATCAATCTCTGCTGGCTTATGTTCCAAAGACTCAATAATTTCCCCTTGACTAGCAGTTATTCTAGCCACTGAACTGATTTTATCTTTAGTTCGCTTCAATTCTTGCTTAATCACATAATTTTTTATTAATAATCCAGAGGCAATTAATGAAATTAATGTGGAAAAAATAACGATAAAAATAATAATAACTCTTAATGAAAAACGCTGTTCTTTTTTTGTCTGTAGAGGCATTCGTTCACTCATTTCTTTTCTTGTAAGCTATTTTTCTCTTCATATCATACAAGAAAAAACCTCATTTTTAAAGTTTTAACCGTTAGTGATACTTTTTTTATCTACAAATAAATTAAATACTAAGCCACTCAACACTAAACTTCCTCCAACTAACTTACCAAGTGATAATTCTTGAATCATTACATAATCAATTAAAATGCCTACAAATAACTGACCGACAAAAACAAAGATTGTTTGATAAAAAACAGAAATTTTGGGCGTAATATAACTTGATAAAACAACCACTAAAATACTCATCACACCACCCATATAAGCCCATAGAGGAATTTTTTCAAAATGATCAACCGAAAAAAATAATATTTCACCACTAATCAAAAGAATAATTACCGAACTAATGACTCCTGTTAGATAATTAAAATAAGTGCTTTCAAATAAGCCTATTTCCCCTGCTAATTGTGCATTAATAATTCTCGCTACAACAATAGATACACCTGCTAAAAAAGCGATTAAAAAATAAATAAGAAACATGTTTTCTCCTCCTTTACATAATACTCATCACAATAATTCCTAAAAAAATACAGATTAAACCAACTATTTTTTTCGGTTCAAAAGGACTTTTATTCATACCTAATAACCCAAAATGATCAATCACTAATGAAGATAAGGACTGTCCTAGTAAACCTAAAGATACAGTTAGAGAAACGCCCAAGGAAGCAAAACTAATATTATTAAAAATCACTGTAAAGACTCCGATAACACCTGCTGTATAAAAATACCAACGCAAATTATTTCTGTATTTAACTTTGGTTTTTGTTACAATTAAGATAAAAATTATCCCGATTAAACCAAGTAAATGAATAATGACACTAGAAACATAATTTCCTAAATATTGGGCTAAAATTCCGTTTAATGCAATCATAATCGTAATTAATGCCCCAATAAAGATTGATATTATTTTCATTTTTAACTAACCTCCTAGATTCTTAGTAGCTGCTTTCACTGTAGCATGGAGGCACTCACAACTATTAGGACAAATGTCCTATCGAAAGGAAGTTTAGTATGGAAAAAATTAATAATACAAAACTATTGAATCAATATATGAAAAAATATAACCTTTCTGACTATTTCTCTAAAGATGTGAGTTCTCATTTGAATTTGTATTTTTGGAAGAAAGGAGAACACATCTGCCGAGAAGAAGAAAGTAATGATTATCTTTTTTTCTTTGTAGATGGAAAAGCTAAAGTTTATACCACACTAAAAAACGGGAAATCTCTTTTAATTTGTTTTTATGATGATTTTAATCTCATTGGAAGTCTAGAAATGATGGATCATCGTCTTTCAACAGCTAGTATTCAAGTGATTGAAGATGCTTATTGCCTCGGAATTAAACAAAGCGCTGTTCATAAATATTTACTAGAAGATGTAGTTTTCTTACAATTCATTTTGCGAACTTTAAGTGTTGAGTTAGAACGTTCTACTAAAAATAGTTCGATTAATTTGCTCTATCCATTAGAAAATCGTCTAGCTAGCTATCTGTTCGCTACAAAACAAAAGATTTCTTTAGATGAAGAAACTTATCCGCTGTTCAATGAAAACTTGACTTTACTTGCCGAACTTTTAGGCACAAGCTATCGACACTTACATCGATCCTTAAATGTTTTGATTGAAAAGAAAGTGATTAGAAAAACAACAAAAGGATTTGAATTGATTGATTTACCTAAACTAGAAGAGTTGGCAGCTGATTTGTATCATTAAATAGTTT
>CAUQFM010000155.1:0-4099 GCA_963517295.1 uncultured Vagococcus sp. | reverse complement strand
GAACGTCTTCCTTAGATGAGATTTTTGTTTCCTGATTTTTCTTATCTAAAAACTCTGTTAAATCTTGACTAGCTTCAACCTCATCAAAACCAGCCATATAGACAGGCGTGTAATCTGATACTGCCATGGAATGGATTAAGACCTGGTGATCCATAACCTTATCTTTCATGACTTGCAGCAAATCAGCAGTATTTTTAATTTCGATGATAGTCAAGTTTGGCTGACTAAGTGGCTTAACTGCCTGAAGAGTGGTAATCAAACAAACTTCGTGGCCAGCCTTTAGAAGAGTATCGGTGATAATTTTTCCAAGTTTACCGGAAGAGTGATTGGTAATAGAACGAACTCTATCAATTTTTTCACTTGTACCACCAGAAGTAACTAAAATTTTCATAGAACTATTGTACAAAAAAATGAGCATTAAGTAAAATGAAAGCGATGTAATATAATTAAAAATTATAACTATATTATTATTGACAATTAATTTAATATATAAGATAATTATTTTAGTTATATTTGAAGAGGGGAAGCCGTTATGGACTTTTTTAAATTTGCAGATAATATTGTTAAAGAAGCTAGTAAAGTAATTGATGATGCTAGTAAGACAACTGGTAGCGTACTTAATGAAGCTGGTAAAGCTTTAGAAAGTACTGGAAAAGTTACAGGAGAGTTATTATCAGATTCTGTAAAAGTAATAGGAGATGTATCAAATAAGGTAGGAAATGTTGTTTCAGATGTTTCAGGTCAAGCTACAATAGTAGCGAAAGATGCTTTTCAACAAGTAACTGAGGTAACATCTGACACATTTAATCAAGCTGGTAAAGTTGCAACTGAGGCAAAATCACAAATTGAATCAATAGATCTTTTTAATGACAAATTAAGGTCCGAAGCTGTTGCGAATTATCATGAATCTATTCAAATATATAATGAAAAAGTCACAGAACTGACGAACAAATCGACTGACCTTTATCAAACTAGAGACAAAGCAATTAAAGTTGTAAAAATCGTTGAAGAGAGAATTAGTAAGTTAGCTAATAAACCGAAAGAATTCGAAACAAAATTAGAAGAAATTAATATTGAAATTCAAAATTTTGAAGATAAACAGTTAGCTATTACTCAAGCTATCAAAGAAGCAGAATTAGCAAGCGGTAGTACGGCAGCTACGGCTTCTTTAAGTGCTTTAGGGGTCACAGTTGCAACTTTAGGTCCTACTGCAGCTATGGGAGTCGCAACTACTTTTGGAGTCGCATCAACAGGGACAGCAATTTCGAGTTTGACTGGTGCAGCAGCAAACAGCGCAGCATTAGCTTGGTTAGGCGGAGGAAGTATAGCAGCAGGCGGAGGAGGCATGGCTGCAGGTAATGCTTTTCTAGCTATGGCGGGTCCTGTTGGTTGGGGGATTGCTGGTTTAATGTTAACAGCTTCTGTCGGAGCAGGTGTTTTTGCTAATAAAAAAAATGAAGAAGTAGCTAAAGAAGCACTTGATGAACAAAAGAAAATTGAGTTATTAATTAGACAAACTGATAAATCAATAATAGAAATTAGTGAATTAAATAATTTAATTGAAAAGCAAACTGAGGGGATTTATTTAGCTAATCTTTCTTTAATTGGAAAAGATTATAACTTATTTACAGATGATGAAAAGTATCAAGCAGGTAGTTTAGTAAATTCAACCCTCTCACTTACTTCGATGATTAATAAGGAAATTAAAATAAATGATGAATCAGGCTGTTAATAGAGCGTTTTATCAAGGGATAGGTGCATATGTCAATTGCTTAAACAACTTGAGAATTCAAGACTTACAAATTGCTATGAAAATGATTGAGGATGAAGCTCGACATGTCATTTTAAACAAGGACAATTCTTCTAAAATCTTAAACTGTGCTAGAGATAAAATTGAAGACGTTATTCTAAAGAATCGTGGAGGTGAATACGGCGGTCACGGTTTTATTGCTGAATTTGCAGAAGCAGGAATTGTAAATGCGAGAAGAGCTTTTGAAGGATTAAATCCTATTGTAAAAGTATTGAATGATAATGGACCAGCCGATTTATTAATTGGTAGAAATACCATTCAAATGAAGTTTTATAATAATTTACGTGATGAACTAGCTCAATCATTTCATTACAGTGCAAAAATGAAAATGATGTTTCCAAAAGATCACGTGTTAGTATACGAAAAAATTATGGATGGCGCCAAAGAAGTTGAATTTAATGGTAAAAAATTATCTATTAAACAAATTACTGATATACGACAAATGATCAATGATATTACCGAAAGCAAGGGACTTACTTCATATAAATCTTGGATGAAATCATCTGTTCTAAATTATGATGATGCTCAAAGAAATTCAATAAAATCCATTTTAGATTCCGAGGAGAAGAATATTTGTAAAACTGTCAGACTAAAACAACAAGAGTTAAATAGAAAACGGTTAGTAGCACAAAAAAATTCATTACCAAGAATAAAAGAAGCTAACAAGATTGCTAGAAACGCAGCTGTTTTACAGGGTGGTTTAGCTTTGATGCTCAATGTGTATGGAAAATACAAAGAAGGAAAAAATATTTTTGAATTTGATCAATCAGATTGGTTAGACTGTGGACTGGAAACAGTTGAGGGTGCGGTAAAAGGAGCTATATCAGGATATGCGATTTACGGTCTCACTAATGTTTTTAAAATGAGTGCTCCTAATGCAAGTGCGTTTGTAACAGCAAGTTACGGCATGGTAGATATTATTACTAAACTTAGAACAAATGAGATTACTGAGGATGAATTTATAAATTTTATAACTATCAATACATTGGATACAACATTAGCGACAATTGGTTCATGTGTTGGTCAAACACTTATTCCTGTCCCTGTCCTAGGAGCAGTAGTAGGTTCAATTGCTACTTCAATAATTTGGGAAATAGGCAAAGGGTTTCTAAGTGACAGGGAACAGGAATTAATTCAAAATTACAGGGAAAACTTAGATAGCCATATCAAAAACTTAGATGATAAATACAAGATTATTTTTAATGATATTATAGATAAATATCATAAACTAGGACGATTACAGGATTATTCATTTGATTTATCCCTTAATACTCGTCTCCGCTTTGAGTATTCAATTGAATTAGCTGAAAACTTAGAAATCTCTGATAATCAAATTTTGCATAACTTAGACGAAATTGACAACTATTTTCTAAATTAGAAAAATTTTTATAATAGTTAAAATCTATAAAGGCATATAAAAATTTAAATAGAGTTAAAGAAAGTCTGTTATTTAGCGATATTCACGAACGTTACTAATCATAATGACTGTTAAAAATCTTGTTTTATGATATAATGAATTAATACATTAGAGGCTAGAGGAGTTTTTTATGAAAACAGATATTGAAATTGCACAGAGTATTGAGTTAAAACCGATCGTTGATGTTGTTGAGAAACTTGGTATTTCATATGATGATTTGGAGTTGTATGGAAAGTACAAGGCTAAACTAAGCTTTGATAAAATTCGTGAGGTTGAGGCAAATCCAGTTGGTAAGTTGATTCTTGTTACAGCTATCAACCCAACACCTGCTGGTGAAGGGAAGTCAACCATTACCATTGGACTTGCTGATGCTTTGAATAAGATTGGCAAGAAAACCATGATTGCCATCCGCGAACCTTCACTTGGCCCTGTTATGGGTATTAAAGGTGGAGCTGCAGGTGGTGGTTATGCCCAAGTGTTACCAATGGAAGATATCAACCTTCACTTTACTGGTGATATGCACGCTATCACAACTGCCAACAATGCTCTCTCTGCCTTGATTGACAATCACTTGCACCAAGGAAATGAGCTAGGAATCGATCAACGTCGTATTCTCTGGAAACGTGTTGTTGACTTGAATGACCGTGCTCTTCGCCATGTAACTGTTGGTCTTGGTGGTCCACTTAATGGTATTCCACGTGAAGATGGTTTTGATATCACAGTTGCTTCAGAGATCATGGCTATCCTTTGCTTGGCAACTGATATTGAAGATTTGAAACGTCGTTTGGCTAATATCGTCATCGGCTACCGTTATGATCGCACACCAGTTTCAGTTGGTGATTTACAGGTTGAGGGTGCCTTGGCATTGATTT
>CAUQFM010000154.1:0-4184 GCA_963517295.1 uncultured Vagococcus sp. | reverse complement strand
GGCTTTTTTTCTTTATTATAAAAGCTATCAACTAGCTGTGTTGTTATTTCTATCTGTTTCACTTGTTCTTTTGCCTGGTCTGTTAAATTGATCAGTGTTAATTCCCAATTATTTTTCTCATCTGTAGTTACTGGAATAACTGTCAACATATCCTTATTCTTAGTTGCTTTAATAACTTTTTCAATTTCATTTATTTTTAATTCATTCACAATGGGTAAATCATTAATAACTTCCGTTACTGCTATAATAGGTTTTTCTGATACAAATAAATGACTTACAGCTTCTTGTGTTTCTAACTGCCAGGCTATTGTTTGAGTCTCACTCTCTAGTATATCCAATCTTGTCGTCACAATTTTATTTTCATTCAGAACTTCTTTATAGCCATATGATTCATGCTCTTTTTTTATTTGATCTAATTGCTTTTGTATTTGATTGATGCTTTCCATCGTGACTTCTTTAGCTAAAAAATTGGGATTCTTAGAATCTCTTAATACCTCAACAATTTTAGATAAATCATCTAACGATTGACTCTCTTTTTTTAAAGCTATCTGAGCTTCTTTTACTAATTGTTTATGATGATTAGAAGCATAAACTTGTGTTCCTCCACCAACTACTAAAATCCCCACTGTTGAAACCACTAACAATTTTTGTTTTTTAGTCCACATATCCCACTTTTTCATTATCATAACTCCTCGTTTTTTTTATGGTTAACCGATACTTGTACTATTATTATCGGATGTAACTTTAATAAGTTTTATGATATTTTATCCAAAATAAGCAACAAATAATGGGAATCTATAAACTATTTTTAGTATTTATGAAAATGCTTTAATTTTTGGTCTAGATAATGTTAGAATGTCTTTGAATACTAAATTCAAATAATGACTTAAGTAAGGGGTTAAGCTAATGATAAAATTTCCAAATAACTTTTTGTGGGGAGCAGCAGCATCTGCACCTCAAACAGAAGGACACGCATTATTAAATGGTAAAAGTCCATCAACATGGGATAAATGGATTGAGTTAAATCCAGAAAAATTCAACGCAGGTCAAGGACCTAAAGACACGTCAAATGTTTACGAATTATATGAAGACGATATCAAGCGCATGGTAGAGATTGGCATGAATTCATACCGTACTTCTATTTCTTGGGCACGATTGTTACCAGATGGCAAAACACTAAACAAAGAAGCAGTGGCATTTTATCGTGATTACTTTGAAAAAATGAATCAAGCAGGAATCAAGCCGATTATTAACTTATTCCATTTTGATATGCCTTGGTGGTTAATGGAAAAAGGTGGTTGGGAAACACGTGAATCAGTGGACGCTTTTGCTTTCTATGCAAAAACTGCCTTTGAAGAATTTGGTGATTTAGTCGATGAGTGGGCAACGTTCAATGAGCCTTTAGTTCATATTGAATGCGGTTACTTATATGGCTTCCATTATCCAGCCATTGTTGATTTTAAAAAAGCCATTCAAGTAGGGTATCACACGTTAATGTCCCACTTTTTAGCAGTCAAAGCTTACCGGGAAACAAAACAAACAGGACGTATCGGTATTATTTTAAATGTCACACCAACTTATGCAAGAAGTGAAGATGTACTTGATCAAAAAGCCAAGCAAAATGCTGATTTACTGATTATTAAAAGTTTCCTAGATCCATGTGTGTTAGGAACGATTCCAACTGAATTAGTGGAACTAATCAATGAAAACGAGTTAACGCCAGTTACAGAAGTAGGGGACAAAGAAATTATTAAAGACTATCCTGTAGATTTTATTGGGATTAATTATTATCAACCGATGCGTGTGCAAGCACCAGAAATAGCACGCACACCAGCTATTACAACCAGTGATTTATTTGCGCCGTATGATTGGCCTGAAAAACGTATGAATCCATACCGTGGTTGGGAAATCTACCCGGAGGCATTGTATGATGTGTCTCTAATGATGAAAAATGACTATAATAATATTCCGTGGTATGTTTCTGAAAATGGGATGGGAGTTGCTGAGGAAGAACGTTTCATGAATGATAAAGGCATGATAGAAGATGATTATCGTATTGAATTTATGGAAGATCATTTAGAACAACTACATAAAGGAATCGAAGCAGGCAGTAACTGTTTTGGTTATCACACTTGGACATTTGTAGATTGTTGGTCTTGGTTAAATGGCTATCGTAACCGTTATGGCTTCTACCGTGTGGATTTAGAGAATAATTTTGAACGCTCACTTAAGAAAAGTGGTTTATGGTATAAAGAGTTAAGTCAAAATAATGGCTTTGATATGGGAGAAAGATAATGGGCTTAGTTGTTTTTGATATTGGTGGTTCAGCAGTCAAACATGGCTTTTGGCATAATGAAACCTTGTCAGAACAAGCTCAATTTAAAACACCTGACACTTTAAATGAGATGAAAGAACAAATGTTTGAAGTCATTGAAACTCATAAAAATAAAGGTGTGGAAGGCGTTGGGATTAGTTCTCCTGGTGCAGTTAATGTGAAAGAACGCCGAATTGACGGGATTAGTGCAGTTCCGTATCTACATCATTTTCCAATTTTTGATGAACTTGAAAGTTGTTTTGGTTTACCTGTAACTATTGAAAACGATGCTAATTGTGCAGGGATTTCTGAGATTGAGTTAGGTGCCGGAAAAGAGGCAATGAATGCTGTTTTTATCGTCCTTGGCACAGGAGTAGGTGGTTCAATTTTTATTAACCGTCAAATCTATAAGGGCTCTCATTTATTTGGTGGCGAACTAGGTTTACTTGTTAATAATCAAGAGACAACCTTAAGTAGTGTGGGAACGATTGTAAAAGTTGCTAACAAATACAATGAGTTAACTGGTAAAGAGGTTAACGGTAAAGATATATTTGAGTTAGTCGAGAAAAAAGATGAGCTAGCTATTAAGCTTTTAGATGATATGTACTGGGCAATTGCTCATTCTTTATACAATGTTCAAGTTTCAATGGATCCAGAGCTAGTGATTATTGGTGGTGGTGTTTCAGCAAGAGAAGAACTACCAACTGAAATTGGTCGAAGGCTTCAAGAATTGCTGGAAAAACATCTTGTTCCAGAAATCATGCCAGAAATTAAGAGATGTCACTATTTAAATGATGCTAATTTAGTTGGGGCAGCTATGAATTTTATTAATTTGAAGAAGTAGAAAGATAACAAAAAGGAGTTGTTATGATTGGAATTAACGTTAAATACTGTTAAGGAATTAGTCAAACAACAATTTCCGCAGTGGCAAAATTTAGACGTTTCCCCTGTGGAAAAAAGTGGTCATGATAATCGCACATTTCATTTAGGAAACGAAATGACTTTGCGTTTACCAAGTGGAAAAGATTATGTTGCCCAAGTTGAAAAAGAAGCTCGGTGGTTACCTGTTTTAGCTGACAATCTATCATTGTCAATTACGTGCCCGATTGAGATGGGGAAGCCAAGTAAAGACTTTCCTTATCCTTGGTCAGTTAATACTTATTTACAAGGTGAAACGGCTAGCATAGACAATATATTTGATTTAGTTAGTTTTGCTGACGAATTAGGTGTGTTTTTAAAAGAGTTACAGCAAATTGAAACATTTGGAGCTCCTATATCAGGTGCCCATAATTTTTACCGTGGTTCAAGTCCAAAAGTGTATCATGAGGAAGTTGCAGAAGCATTAGAAAAGTTATCATGCAAGTTGCCTGTGGATAAATTACAAATTATTTGGGATAAAGCAATTAGTTCAAACTGGGATAAAAAACTTGTTTGGATTCACGGGGACATAGCTCCTGGTAATTTAATTGTGAAGAACGAACATTTATTTGGTGTGATTGATTTTGGCATTATGAGTGTGGGTGATCCTGCTTGCGATTATGCGATGGCGTGGACTTTCTTTGAAGGTGAGAGTCGAAGCGTGTTCTTAAAAGAATTAGATGAAGAAACAATTAACCGAGCACGAGGTTGGGCGTTGTGGAAAGCGTTAATTACCTATGATGATGAAGCATTATTTGAAGGAGCAAACAAAGCTATCGGAGAGATACTTGTGGAGTTTGAAGGGGAAAATCAATAAAATAAATTTTCTAAAAGTAATAATATAGTAAGTTTTGACGAAAAAAAGTGGTATAGGTTATAAACCTATACCACTTTTTTTATATTCTGGATTCAAAAGGCAGCTCTTTCGGTAACTTCAGGAGTATCAATCAAT
>CAUQFM010000153.1:0-4388 GCA_963517295.1 uncultured Vagococcus sp. | reverse complement strand
TTATAATTTAATAGTCCGGGTTCAAATGGCAACGCCTACGATAACTTCAAAAACAAAAATTAATTCAAAAAGCGCGAATTATTTTTTGTTTTCTCCAGTTGCTTGGAATTAACCGCCATTTTCACCACTCTAGATTATAAATATTTCATCAAAAATAGAGCAATTAAAATTCCAATACCTAAAGAAACGGTGCGGTAGATATATTCTTTTTTTAGATTACGATTTGGATCCATAATTAAATTCACTCCTTTTTTATCTACATTAGTTATTACTAGTATACTGCTTTTTAAAGATAAAATAAAAAGAAGTTGGCATAATATTAAGCCAACTTCCTATTAATTTAGAAGTAGTAAATAAACAAACTAACAAGAGCGAATAAATTTAATATCAACTCTTTCTTCTTAGCGTTATTTGATTTAATGAAGAAATAAAGAGCGCCAATATTACATAAAACAAAGATGATTAACTTCCAGAGAACTGTTTCTTGGTTCATGTATTGAGAAACAAGTAGATAATATAATAATCCTAGAGAAAGTAATGCTAGGACAAAAAACCAGGATTGTCTAGAAAGAAAAGAGTACATACCTTGCGTTAAAATAGTGATAAATAAAATCAAACTAAACGCAAAAACAAAAGGTTTGATTAAATCAAAATTGTAATTAAAAGGATAATTGATCGTTAACAATTGATTAAAGACAATTCCTTTAAAGAAGGCATTGAGTATCGAGTAAAAAATCGAATCAATATAAAAGAATTGTTTAGAAAAAATCAAGAGTTGAAATAGTTCATAAGCAAGTAAAATCAATGCAAATTGATAGGCGGTTTGTTTAGCAATCATGAAGATAAGACCACAAGCGATAGCTAGTTTTATTCCATAAACCGGAATGGAGATGAAGGTTCCTTTTTTATAGGATACTTTACCGATTAGCTGAAAAAAATCACTAAGTAGCAAGTAAAGAACCATATAAGTTAATATAGCTGGACCACGGCTACTATCACGTAAGAAAAGAACACCGGGAAGTAGGGAAATTGTGGTTTGGAGTAATGTCACACTAATTATAAAGGGTAAGGCAAATAAGCCTTTTTTTGTTTTATTCAATCGTCTAACCTCTTTTTATTATCTTATGCTATTACTTTATGGTATGTGAGGGAAAAGGTCAATAATTTTAAGTAGGTAAAAAAAGTTTTATCTGTTATACTAGCAATGTTGCAGGATTCCCGATAGGATTTACATGTTATGTGTAAGTATTCCTTGTAACCGACAAAACAAAGGGGGAATAAATATGTTAGAAAGAAAATTATTTACATCAGAATCAGTCTCAGCAGGTCATCCAGATAAGATCGCCGATCAAATCAGTGATGCCATCTTAGATGCGATTCTAGCCAAAGATCCTTATGCTCGTGTGGCATGTGAGACATCTGTTACGACAGGATTAGTTCTTGTCTTTGGTGAAATCACAACAACAGCCTATGTGGATATTCAAAAAGTGGTTCGTGAAACAATTAAAGGCATCGGTTATACCCGTGCCAAATACGGTTTTGACGGAGACACATGTGCCGTGATGGTAGCGATTGATGAGCAATCACCAGATATCGCTCAGGGAGTGGATGCTTCTTTAGAAAAAAGAGAAGGTAGCCATGACCAAGAAGATTTAGGAGCAGGAGATCAAGGCTTGATGTTTGGTTATGCGAATAACGAAACACCAGAGTTAATGCCATTACCGATTGCGCTAAGTCATCGCATCATGCAAAAATTAGGCGAACTTAGAATCAACGAAACACTTAACTACTTAAGACCAGATGCTAAATCACAGGTAACAGTTGAGTATGATGAAGCAGGAAACCCTGCTCGAGTAGATACAATAGTAGTTAGTACACAACATGATGAAAACGTCACATTAGAAACAATTGTTGAAGATGTGAAACGTTTGGTTATAGCAGAAGTTATACCAAGCAAGCTTATAGACGAAGAAACAAAATATTTCATTAATCCAACAGGTCGATTTGTCATTGGAGGTCCTCAAGGGGATTCTGGTTTAACAGGTCGTAAGATTATTGTTGATACATATGGTGGTTATGCAAGACATGGTGGCGGAGCTTTCTCAGGAAAAGATGCAACTAAAGTCGATCGTTCAGCAAGTTATGCTGCGCGTTATATTGCCAAAAATATCGTAGCAGCAAAACTAGCAGATAAGTGTGAAGTTCAGTTAGCATATGCTATCGGTGTCGCACAACCTGTTTCAATTTCTGTTGAAACGTTTGGAACAAGTACAGTAGCAGAATCTGCTTTAATTGACGCAATTCGCGAAAATTTTAACTTGTCACCAGTAGGAATTATTGAAATGCTTGATTTGAGACGTCCGATTTATCAAAAAACAGCTGCTTACGGTCATTTTGGTCGTGAAGATGCTGATTTTACATGGGAAAAATTAGATAAAGTCTCAGCATTAAAAACAAGTTTAGGTATGTAAAATTTAAACCTTTGTTAGAGCGCACTATCTAACGAAGGTTTTTTTATTTTGGATAGGGGGAGAATTAAGTGACAAAGAACAGAGAAACAAATGTAAAAGTCATTACAGCATGTGTGTTTATCGCAACGTTTATGACGGCAGTAGAAGGAACGATTGTTTCAACAGCAATGCCAACAATCGTGGGATCATTAAAAGGAATTTCGATTATGAATTGGGTATTTTCAATTTATTTATTAACGAATGCGATGATGACACCAATATATGGAAAATTAGCAGATAAGATAGGCAGAAAACCAATTTATTTAATTGGTATTTCAATCTTTATCGTGGGTTCTGCATTATCAGGTTTGAGTCAAAATATGATTCAGTTAATCATTTTTAGAGCGATTCAAGGGATTGGTGCAGGAGCGATTGTTCCAGTATCTTTAACGATTATTGCTGATATTTATCCTGTGGAAAAAAGAGCGAGTATTCTAGGTCTTAATAGTGCAGCCTGGGGAATTGCGAGTATTGTCGGACCGTTGGCAGGTGGTTTTATTGTAGATGCATTAAGTTGGCATTGGATTTTCTTGATTAATGTGCCAATTGGTATTGTTTTGATGCTACTTGTTTGGTTTTATTTAATCGAAGAAAAACGTGAAGTTGAAAAAGCTCCTGTAGATTATTTAGGAAGTATTTTCTTAGTGGTAATATTACTTTCATTATTATATGGCTTCCAGACAGTCAGTGATGGTTTTAGTTTGATCACAGTTGCTTCTTTTGCGGTCTTTATTATTGGGTTAGTTTCATTTATTAAAGTGGAAAAAGCAGCAGTTGATCCAATCATCACGTTAGAATTATTCAAAAATAAAACGTATGTGATTGTTAACTTAGTAGCCGCTCTTATTAGTGGTTTCTTAATGGGAGTAGAGGTTTATATTCCGATGTGGATGCAAGGCGTTTTAGGAAAATCAGCGGCTTTAGGTGGGATTGTCTTAGCACCGATGTCAGTTGTTTGGATGTTTGGTTCTTTAGCTGGTGGTCGCGCGATGCAAAAATGGTCGGCTAAAAAAGCTATTTTTATTAGTATGATTCCAATTTTTATTGGGGCGCTCTTTTTAAGTTTAGCACAACTAGATACTGGTTATAGTGTGTTTTTCATATTTTCAGCCGTTTTAGGAGCAGGATTTGGGATGACGATGACTATTTTAACTGTATTAGCACAAACATCTGTGGATGATCACCACATTGGTGTGGCAACCTCATTTTTCACTTTGTCTCGTACGATAGGTCAAACGATCATGATATCTATTTTTGGATTAGTTTTAAATGCCTCAATGAATCAAGGCTTGGCAGAAAAACAAGAATTAGGTGTAACTAAAGACATGATGAATAAACTGATCAATCCTCATACGGTTAGTTCGTTGCCTAGTAAGTTAGTTGGAGATTTAAGAGAGATTCTTTATACTAATTTACATCAAGTATATATAGTGGGAATTGTGTTAGTAGTATTAGCATTTGTTCTAAATTATTTCCAAGATAACAAAGATAGTTTATAAATAAAAAGGTGGCTTAAAAGTCGTTTTTTCCAAGTAATTGGAGGGAAAACAACTTTTGACCACCTTTTTTTATTGTATGATTTTTAATTCTTTTCGTAGGTGGTAATATTGATTTTCTGTTAAGTAATCATTAACAAATAGTACAGGAGCATCACAAGGTAGATCTGTTGTAGAGATAATTAAATCTGCTGAATCGTAGTGATAGCTTTCAAAAAATTCTTTATCAACTACTATGGTAGATAAAGGGGCATCAAGAAACGCTCTAACGATTGAATAAGCTAGAAAGTCACCATGATTTTTACCTAAATCACTATAAATGATAATATTCTTGTTTTCCTTTTCATCAATGATAAGATGACAATTGGTTAAAATTAGATAA
>CAUQFM010000152.1:0-4396 GCA_963517295.1 uncultured Vagococcus sp. | reverse complement strand
GTAATTATCTAAATAGATTGGCCCTGATCAAAAGCTATCACTAATAACTAAATAGCACCAGATAAATATAAAAATACCACTCCAATTATCATTAGTATGAATCCTGCTATAAATTGCTTAACCATACTAGTGTCTTTAAAAATAAAGAATCTAGTCTTCACAAATAACTTTCCTAGCACACCTAAAATAATTCCTAAAGTAATCAATATTAAGCCAATTAATTTTAAACTTTCTTGATTCATACAAAGCGCCTCCTATGATTATTTTTTATACATTAATAATAACCGCTAAATCCACTCCATGACAATATACCTTACAAAAATGTTAGATAATGCCATTGAAAATTTTATTAAGAAATCTCCCCCTCGTTCACACTCCATTCATAAAACAATTTTATTCTTATTAAGAAGAAATTACTTTAGGAGGAAATAATATGAATAGATTAAAGAAATGGAAATTATTTTTATTAGTTTTTGTAGTAACATTTGTCAGTCAGGCTGTCAGTGTAGTCGCAGCAGAATCGGTTCCCAGTAAAGAGGACGTCCCTAACTTTGTTGATAAACAAATGGAAAAAGATCTTAAAAAATATAATATACCAGGTGCTGTTGTTTCGATTGTTAAAGATGATGACATTCTTTATTCAAAAGGATATGGCATGGCAGACATTTCAAAAAATAAGAAAGTTGACGCTGAAAATAGTATGTTTAGAATTGCTTCAACAACGAAACTATTCACATGGACAGCAGTTATGCAATTAGTCGAAGAAGGAAAAATTGATCTTGATACAGATATCAATACATACCTTACAACCTTTAAAATTCCTGACACATTCGATAAACCAATTACGATGCGTGACTTAATGACTCATACAGCAGGGTTTGAAGAAGGTGGCGTTGGTTATCAGATTACAACAGATACAAAACGCTTAAATACAACCATTGCCGAAACTTTAGAAAAACATGCCCTAGCTCGAGTTCGTCCTGCTGGAGAAAAGTCAGCTTATTCAAATTACGGAGCCACTTTGGCTGGCTTAGTTGTAGAAGAGGTCAGCGGTTTATCTTATGCAGATTACATCCAAAAAAATATTTTTAATACTCTTGATATGAAGAATGCTAGTATGATGGAACCTTTGCCAGAAAAATATGCAAAAAATAAAGTCATTGGTTATAACTACGAAAATAATAAGTTTGTTCCTGGAATACCGACTTATGAAGGTGGTTTTAGTCCTGCAGGTGCCGGAACTGTTTCAGCTGATGATATGGCTAAATTTATGATGGCTCATCTTAATAATGGTACAACACATGGCAAACAACTATTGGAGAAAAAAACGGTCGATACCATGCATCAAACTGCTTTTCGTTTCGATAAACGTTTACCAGGTTCTGCCTTAGGTTTTCAAGAAGGTGAGATAAATGGCAAGAAAACATTGTCTCATGCTGGAGCAGATACGATGTTTATCACTGACTTATATCTTGTTCCTGAAGAGAATATCGGTATTTTCTTATCTTACAGTGGCGGGCAAGCCGATGACGCCTTAGCTTCAATGAAACAAGCATTTTTTGATCATTTCTTCCCAGTAACTGAAAAAGAAAAACCGAAATTTATTAAATCAACAAAAGATGAGTTAGACAACTTTACTGGTTCATATAAATTTACTCGACGTAATTACAGTCACATTGATAAATTTTTTAGTTTCTTAGTTGAAATGAAAATTACTCAAGAAAATGGCCAATTAACAATCGGGCAAGGTGAGGAAAAAGAATATTTTAAAAAAATTGATACTAACTTATTCCAACAAGTTGGTGGTCAACAAAAACTCTCTTTTAAAACGGATAAATCAGGAAAATCAACAGACATGTTATTAAGTATTATGCCAGATATGCCTCTTGAAAAAACAAGTTTTTGGGATCAAAGTCGTGTTTGGTTAATTATGCTAGGCATATCAATTTCTATTTTAATTGTGGCAACTATTTGTTTACTTATCCAATTAAAAATAAATAAAAAGTTAAATAAACACTCAAAACAAACTATTTGGATCACTTTAACGACGTCAATTATGACCATTTTAACACTCATTTTAACCGTGACTAACGTTTTAAATATGGATGTACTACAACGATTAAGTGAAGTTACCTTGTCCTTAAAATTATTCTTATTTCTACCATTATTCGTTGGTGGTTTGACCTGTGTTTTATTAGTCAGAGTAATAATGGATTGGCTTAAAAAAGAAGGGTCTCTCTTGATTCGTATCCTGACCACTGCTATCTTTTTAGCTTCACTTACTGTTAGTTTATTCTTTATTCATTGGAATTTGATGGGTTGGCTTTTTGGATAAGCTGACAAAATATCTTAACTATCATTAATTAAGGGTATAATAGTTTTAAAAGGAGTGTGTGCTGAATGGGACAATTACTTATTGTTGATGATGATTTATCTATCCGAGAATTGATGAAGCTTTATTTAAAAAATGAAGGCTTCGATATACTTGAAGCACAAAATGGAATCGAAGCTTTGTCACTTATAGAAACACAACAAGTTGTTTTAGTCATTTTAGATATTATGATGCCTGAGATGGATGGCTGGGAGTTAACAAAAAAAATCCGCCAAGATCATGCGGACCTTCCCTTACTAATGGTTTCAGCAAAAGGGGAAGCAGTTCATAAAATTAAAGGGTTTCAATTAGGAACAGATGATTATCTAACTAAACCCTTTGATCCTTTTGAATTAGTTTTAAGAGTTAAAGCTCTTTTAAAACGGGCAAAAATTAGTGCTTCTCAAATTGTTCAACTAGGATCTATTACCCTAAATAAACTAACCTATGAAGTGATTCAAAATGACAACCCACTTGTTCTAGCTCCCAAAGAGTTTGAGTTGTTATTCAGTTTGGCTAGCTATCCTAATCAAATTTTTACAAGAGAGCAGTTAATCAGCCAAATTTGGGGAATTGACTATGAAGGTGATAATCGGACTGTCGATGTTCATATTAAACGAATTAGGGAAAAATTTATACGAGACAGTGATATATTTACCATTGATTCTGTTCGTGGTCTAGGATACCGTTTGGTGCTATCATGAGAAAAACACTCTATTCACGCATTGTCTTTATTTTTATCAGTATCTCTATTATTAGTTTGATGATTTCAACCTTTGTTGGCCTTTACCTATTTCAACAAAAAATCAATCACGAGGGACAAAACAGTATGATTGAAAAGGGACAAGAAATGACTGAGCTTTATAAAGAAAATAAAAATCAATCTGTTGATGCCTTTTTTAATCATATGACTCAACTCACTTCTTATCCAATTCATTTGTATGAATCACCTAAAGAAAATACTTTTTTTACTTTAGATAATAATAACGTAGCTGATATCAGTCAAGAAAGTATCAGCGATGTTCTAGCTGGCAATACTTACCGTTCCACAAAAAAGCAAAAAGATACTTACATTGGTTTTCCTATGACAATCAATAACAAACAAGTGGCTGTTTTTTTACAGTTTTCTTATGAAAGTGAAGCTATTTTTAATTTTTTAATTCTATTCATTATTGTCAGCACCTTGATTTTAGGAAGTTTGTTAATCCTAATAGCTGCACGTTTCTTAATTCGTCCACTAGAAAAACTAAAAACAGCAACAGAATTAATAGCAGAGGGCGATTTTGATGTGAGTTTAGATTTAAAAAGACAAGATGAAGTTGGAGAACTTGCGAGAAGTTTCAATAAAATGACCGAGGAATTAAAGCAACTTGAAGTAATGAGACAAGATTTTGTTTCTAATGTGTCTCATGAAATCCAGTCTCCTTTGACCTCAATTTCTGGATTTGCCAAAGCTTTAAAAAATGAACAACTAATTTCTGCCGAACAAAGGCCTTACTATTTAGACATTATTATTTCTGAAAGTGATCGTTTATCTAGGTTAGGTGATAATCTTTTAAAACTAGCTTCTCTAGATTCAGAACATCATCCGTTTAACTTAGAAACCTTTGATCTTGCTGAGCAAATCAGACAAGTCATTCTAACTTTAGAGTCACAATGGTCTCTTAAAAAAATCGCCTTCACTTTTTTAAATGAACAACCAATTTTAATTGAAGGCGATTTTGACTTACTGCAACAAGTTTGGATTAATCTTATTTATAATAGTATTAAATTTACACCAGAATCGGGTAATATCACGATCGATATTGTAGAAGACAAAAAAATAGCCGTTACTATTAGCGACACAGGAATCGGCATCCCTGAAAAAGAATTATCTAATCTTTTTCAACGCTTTTATAAAGCTGATAAATCTCGAACATCCAAAGAAAGTGGCAATGGCTTAGGATTAGTTATTGTCAAAAAAATTGTTGAACTACATCACGGAGAGATACATATTAAAAGTCAGTTTGAAGCAGGAACACAAGT
>CAUQFM010000151.1:0-4421 GCA_963517295.1 uncultured Vagococcus sp. | reverse complement strand
TGAGGTGTGACAAGAACGCGTGGGTACATATCAACTAACATTTGTACCGTTGTATCTGGTAGTGGCTCCCAGGGCTTAAATTCTTTGAAGAATAATGATTGTTCATTAGCAAACACATCTGTTCCAAATCCTGCTAATTTATCTGCTTGTAAGGCTTTAAGAATCGCTTCGTTATCTTGTAATTCTCCACGAGCAGTATTGATTAAAATAGCACCTTTTTTCATTTTACTAATAAATTCAGCATCAACCATTTTGTCATTTTTTCCTGGGAAGTAAGGGACATGCAAGCTGACAATATCCGATTCGGCTAATAATTCATTTAATTCTTTATAAGTTAACGTCGCTTTAGCTTCTTCGTTTTCATAAATATCATAGCCTAAGACTTCAGCGCCTAACCCTTTGAAAAGTTTCGCTTCAGTTAAACCGATTTTACCAGTTCCAATAATCCCAACTTTACAGTTACGGATTTCTTTACTAAACATTTCTCCATCCACTTTGAAATTTTTATTCGCTGTTCTCATGGTTGTGTGAGCTGTTGAACGTAACAACATCATTGCAAGTGTTAATGATAATTCAGCAATCGCGTTTGGTGAGTATGAAGGAACGCGAGCAACTGACATGTTGAATTCCTCAGCAGCTTTTAAATCAATGTGGTTGAATCCGACTGTCCGAGTGAAGACATATTTAATGCCTTCCTTTGCCATCTTTTCAATGTTGGTACGATCTGCCGTACAGTTTCCACGTAATAACACTGCATCATGATTAGCAAATGTTTCTGGGTTTTCAGCTGTTAATAAGTCTTCGATTAAGGTTAAGTCAAAATCATATTTGTTTAATTTATTAAAGAATGGTACTTCATTTTCTCTTACGCCGTAACAAGCTATTTTTATAGTCATGGTAGATATCCCCTTCAGTTTTTAATTAAAATAATCCTGATTTACTAATAATTTCTAAAACGACAATCCAGATTGGTGTCATGATAACTGCGGTGACTGTTGAAATAAGTGAGCAATTGGAAGCAAGTATCGCTTCTTTATCAAAACTGATAGCGTATGCTGCAGCCACAGTTGCGGTTGGTGTTGCCATCATAATGACAATCGTCGCTAAGGCTTCAAAACTGACAGGTAAGATACCAGTTATTGTTAAAGCAGTAAGTAAAACGATGTTAAGTGCCGGAACTAAGATAACTTTAGCAAAGCTGTAATACCAAGAAGTTTTATCAGTCGCTGCTTTTTTAAAGCTAACTTCACCAAGAGTGGCACCAATAGCAAGCCATGCAAGAGGTGAAGCAATACCAGCTAAGAAAGTCATCGGTTTGAATAACCAGATTGCCGTTTGATCAATTCTTAAAAAAGCAACTTGTTGTGTCGCACCGTCAATTCCTGTAACAGTTACTTGTGGCATATAACCTTGGAAAATCCAGATGAAAAGACCAGCGAATGTTGCTAGAACAATTGGGTTTAAGAACATTGTTTTGATATTTTTTAATTCCATTTTTAAGCCACTCATTTTGATGTAACCATATGAGTATAGGAAGATACGGTAACCAATATTGAAGATTGAGCTGAACATTACCCCAACTGGACCGTAAATGGCACTAACGATAGGTGTTCCAAAAAATGTTGTTGAACCAAAAATTGTTAGAACGCGTAATGTATCTTGTTTGTCACCTTTATATTTCATAAATAATGGCTTAGAAGCAAAGATTAAGATAACGTAGATAATTAAGCCCCAGATTAAAACGTTCATTCCTTGTTTTAATGTTTCACCATCAATGTCTTGCATGAACGCATTGAAAGCTAAAGCAGGTAAGGCAACAGTTAAAACAACTTTTGTTAATATTTTTCCGAATTGGTCAGTGAATATTCCTTTCTTACGACAAAAGAATCCTAGTAAGATGATAAAGATGGTTGATGTAATGGCACTAATAATATTCATATCTGTTAATGTAGCTTTTATAATTTCTCCAAAGTTCATGTTTTTCCTCCGATATGTGTTTTTAATCACAATAGTTAGTGTAATAAACATGGCCGTGTTTACTTGATATATGTATCTTAAATCAAGCATGTGATAATTTGAACAATATGTAATTAAATGAAACTAATGTAACTTATGTAAGTGAAAAAAATCACTAACAAAAACTTGATTACTTGACTAAGGAGGTAAAATCTTTTATATTTTACATAGATAGTTATCTATGTAAGGAGGAGGAATATGGATTACGATAAAGTTTCTGTCGCTTTAAAGGCAATGGCAGATCCCAAAAGGCTAAAGATTATTCATCTTCTATCTAATGGAACGATGTGTGCATGTGAGGTTTTAGAACACTTTGACTTTACTCAACCAACACTATCTCATCATATGAAAGTGTTAGAAAAAGCAGATATTGTTTCTATGAATAAAAAAGGACAGTGGCATCATTACGAACTAAAAGAAGAATTTTTAAGTCAAACGATGAGTACAATCGAAGAATTATTACAGTTAAATAAGGAGAGTAAAGAATGAGCTATGCATTAGAGATTAAGGATTTAAAAAAGAAATATGCAACAGGTGTTGAAGCGTTAAAGGGAATTGATTTAACTGTGGAGGCAGGTGATTTTTATGCCTTACTTGGTCCAAATGGTGCTGGAAAATCAACAACGATTGGTATCATAACGTCATTAGTTAATAAAACGTCAGGACAAGTCAAAGTTTTTGATTATGACATTGATAAACAACTTGTTCAAGCTAAACAACAAATTGGTTTAGTTCCCCAGGAATTTAATTTTAATCCCTTTGAAACAGTGCAACAAATTGTAGTCAATCAAGCAGGATATTACGGTGTCTCTAGAAAAGAAGCATTAATCAGAAGTGAAAAATATCTCAAACAATCAGATTTATGGGAGAAAAGAGATGTTCGTGCCAGGATGTTGTCTGGTGGAATGAAGCGTCGGTTGATGATTGCAAGAGCCTTAATGCATGAACCTCGTTTACTTATTTTAGATGAACCAACGGCAGGTGTTGATATCGAGTTACGCCGTGATATGTGGCAATTTTTACAAGAATTAAATGAAGCAGGGACAACAATCATTCTAACCACTCATTATTTAGAAGAAGCCGAGATGTTGTGTCGAAATATCGGAATTATTCAATCTGGAGAACTCATTGAGAATACTAGTATGAAAGAATTATTATCTAAATTACAATCAGAAACCTTTATTTTGGATTTAGCACCAACTGAAAATTATCCTGTGATAAAAGGTTATGAAAGTTCTTTTGATGGTCAATTAACGTTAACTGTGGAAGTGAAAAAAGAGCAAGGAATGAATGATATTTTTGCTCAATTAACAGAACAAGGAATCACAGTTTTATCTATGCGTAATAAATCAAATCGTTTAGAAGAATTATTTTTAAAAATTACAGAAGAAAAGCAACCAGTGGAGGAGAATCATGCGTAGTCTTTATTTTACAGCATTAAAAAGTTTAGCAGTTAAAGAAACAAATCGTTACTTGAGAATTTGGGTTCAGACTCTTGTTCCACCAGTAATTACAACCTCATTATATTTTGTTATTTTTGGGAAAATGATCGGTGGACGAATCGGTGAAATGGGTGGATTCTCCTATATGGAATTCATTGTTCCAGGATTGATTATGATGTCAGCCATCACAAGTTCATATTCTAATGTCTCTTCTTCCTTCTTCTCACAAAAATTTCAAAAAAATATAGAAGAGTTACTCGTTGCTCCCGTTCCCACACATATTATTATTTGGGGATTTGTCATTGGTGGGGTTGGTCGAAGTATATTAGTAGGAACACTGGTTACGATTATTTCACTTTTATTTGTTCCGTTAAATGTTTTTTCGTGGTCAATTGTGATAATTACATTGTTTATGACAGCTATTTTATTTTCATTAGCAGGTTTGATTAATGGTATTTTTGCCCAATCTTTCGATGATGTATCGATTATTCCAACTTTTGTATTGCAACCCTTAACGTATCTAGGGGGAGTATTTTACTCAATTTCTATGCTGCCTCCTATTTGGCAAGCCATCTCTAAAATAAATCCAATTGTATATATGATTTCAGGCTTTAGATACGGATTTTTAGGCATGGAAGATGTTCCATTAGGCATTTCTATGTCAATATTAATAGTATTTATAATAGTACTTTATAGTGTTTGTTGGTATTTAATAGAAAAAGGACGCGGACTAAGAAGTTAACAAGAGTGATGAAAAAGGCGCTTAGCTCCAAGTAACTGGAGGAAATAAAAAATAATCGATGCTCTTTTCGATTAATTTTCATTTTTGAAGTTGCCGTAGGAGCTGCCTTTTGAATCCAGACTACACAAGAGTGGATAAAAAATCTTTTTGCTCTGAGTAACTGGAGGTAATATCAAACAATCCGCTTTTTGGATTGCTTGATATTAGAGAAGTTACCGAAG
>CAUQFM010000150.1:0-4513 GCA_963517295.1 uncultured Vagococcus sp. | reverse complement strand
AAAGGTTGCGCTAATGTGAGCCTTCATTTTGGGACATTTTAACTTTCGCTTGACAATGCTTCAAAGAACCGCCACACTGACAACCATATTTTTTAATATCTATTCTGCGTCTGCGTTTTATCAACCCTTGGCATTTTTGACACTCATAATATTGATAACTAATTTCTTTATTTTCAACCACGCTTTTTGCAAACCGACTGCCACCTGTTTTTATCAACAATTCTTTAAACTCTCGATCTTTATGTTGATACCCTTTATTTTCAAGATGTAGATGATAATGGCATAATTCATGCTTAATAACACCCACCAACTCTTCTTGTCCATGTTTTTCTAACACAAGAGGATTAAAATCTAACTGGTGGCTAGATAAATGATATCTGCCACCAGTTGTTTTTAATCGTTTATTAAATGTTGCTTGATGAATGAATGGTTTATTAAAAAATTGAATTGAAACATTCTCCACTAATTCTTGTAATTCCTCATTCGTCATCCTTAGCCTTCAGTCTTATTTTGAGTGATTGGGATCATTGAAAGTGCGATTCTCTTTTTCTTAAGATCAATAGAATCTACCCAAACAGTTACCACATCACCTACAGCCACAGCGTCAGTTGGATGTTTTATGAATTTATTACTTAACTTAGAAATATGAACCATGCCGTCCTGTTTGACACCAATATCAACAAAGGCACCAAAATCAACCACATTACGCACTGTTCCTTGAAGTTCCATACCAGCTTTTAAATCTTCCATACTTAACACGTCTTGTCTCAACAATGGTGCTGGCATTTCGTCCCTCATATCACGTCCTGGTTGGAGCAACGCTTTTAAAACATCTTCTAATGTTTCTTTTCCTATTTCAAGCGATTGGCTTACTATTGGAATAGATATTTTTTCTAAAATTTCTTTAGCTTCAGTTGTTCCTAGATCTTCTAAAGAAACGCCCGCTTCTTTTAATAATTCTTTTACAATTTTATAGCTTTCAGGATGGATACCAGTATTATCTAAAACATTTTTTCCATTTGGTATTCTTAAGAATCCAACCGCTTGTTCATAAGCTTTAGGTCCTAATCTAGGAACTTTTTTAAGTTCTGTTCGACTATTAAAAATACCATTTTCTTCTCTAAATAAAACTACATTTTTAGCCGTTGTTTTATTTAATCCAGAAACATGTTGTAAAAGTTGTGCACTGGCTGTATTAACATTAACTCCAACCTGGTTTACTGCTGTCTCAACAACAAAATCTAATTTGTCTGATAAACGTTTTTGAGCCACATCATGTTGATATTGACCTACGCCCACTGCTTTAGGATCAATTTTAACTAACTCAGCTAAAGGATCTTGAAGACGTCTAGCAATACTTGCTGCACTACGTTCTTCTACTTGTAGATTTGGAAACTCTTCACGAGCAATCGCACTAGCTGAATAAACTGAGGCTCCTGCTTCATTCACAATCACATAGAAAACTTCTCGCTTAAGCTGTTTTAAGTTCTCAGAAACAAAAACTTCAGACTCACGACTAGCTGTTCCATTTCCAATCGCAATCATCTCAACTTTATATTCTTCAATAAATGAGATCAATTCTTTTGGTGCTTCACTTCTTTTAGCTTGAGAAGCTGGTTTATGCGGATAAATCACTTTTACCGCTAATAGTTTTCCAGTAGCGTCTACAACGGCTAACTTACATCCCGTACGGTAAGCTGGATCAAAACCTAAAACAACTTTTCCTTTTAATGGTGATTGTAGTAAAAGATTTCTCAAGTTTTCACCAAAAATAGAAATTGCTTGCTCATCTGCTTTTTCTGTCAACTCTCCACGAATTTCACGATCAATCGCTGGTCCAATAAATCGTTTATAGCAATCTTCATAGGCTAAACGAATATATTTGGTTGCTGAACTTGTTTCACTTTTTATAATTTTTTTATCTAAATAATTAAATACTCGAGCTTCTTCTACAGAAAGACCAACTTTAATGACACCTTCTTTTTCACCACGATTGGCAGCTAACACACGATGTGAAGCGATTTTTTTTACAGGTTCAGAGAAATTATAATACATTTCATAAACAGCTGTTTCATCTAAAGAAATGTCTTTTTCTGCTGTTTCAAAAATACCATTTTGCCAAACAAAATCACGCAACCACTCTCTATAGATTGGCTCGTCACTGAACAATTCAGCAATAATTTCGTGAGCGCCAGCCAAAACATCCTTCACTTCTAATAATTCCATTTCCGGATTAATAAAAGTTGCTGCTTTTGTCTCTACATCTTCATTTTCCGGGAATTCTAATAACCACATAGCGAAAGGTTCTAAACCATTTTCTTTAGCAATCGTAGCTTTCGTTCTTCTTTTTTGTTTATAAGGACGATATAAATCCTCTACTTGTTGCATTTTTTCAGAAGCTTTAATTTTCTTTTCTAATTCAGGTGTTAATTTACCTTGTTCTTCGATAATTCTAAGAACTTCTTCTTTTCTTTTAACTAAGCCTTTGATATAAGCGAAACGCTCTTCGATTTCACGAATAACTACTTCATCTAAACTACCTGTCATTTCTTTACGATATCTAGCTATAAAAGGAACAGTGTTTCCTTCTTCTAAAAGTTTTAAGACTGTTTTTAGCTGTGTACTTTTGTAACTATTTAACTCTTTTTCTAATAATTTAAATGCTTGTTGTTCTTGCATATTTTACTGTTTCCCCTCATTAAAAAAATATTTATCAATGTAATAAGATACTCTTAAATAATAGGTATCTAAATATGTCGATAACTCGCTGTATCCTTTTAAAAGATTTAACGTCGACTTATCCATGGTAACATATTTTTTATTGAAAATTGATTTTTTCACATCATATTCGAGATCTTCTTGGAAATCCTCCACATCTTCAATAAACGGGGCGCACCATTCTAAAAATGCCGTATTTTTATCTAAATCTTCCATAATAAACACTTGATCCCATCTGAACGTTAAAAACTTAAATGCCATAATATATTTTTTATACTCTGATGTTTTAAGCCTTACATCTGTATAATCGTCCTTATCAAATGAACTGAGAAACTCTTGAATTTTCGCCTCATCTCTCACTTGATCTTTTTTTCTAATGTTTATTAATTCTTCGGTAACGACACCTTCAACATAAGGATCAGCTTCATAAGTAAAATATTCATAATCATAATCATAGTCGTAATCTTCTTCATAATCATCGACTATTACCGTATTTTCTGCAATTTTTTCTTCTACTTTTTTTACTTTGATATCAGCTATCACATTGTCTTGCATACGTTCTTCTAATTTAGATAGCTGTGTAGTCAACAAATGTATCTCTTGTCTGTACCCATATGCTTCATTGTTCAGTTCAGTATATTTTATATCTAAGGATTCGTATTTTTCTTCCCAATTTTCGATATAGGCTAAATTTTCTTGTTTAATTTCTAGAGCCTCTATCTTTTCTTTAAGTAAATCATTTGTTACTTGAATATTTTTCACTTGAATATTTTTTTGTAACAATTCATCTTCTAAGTTCTTTTGACCTTCTTGAAGTTGCTGTTTATTTTGTTCATAATTTTTAGTAGTTCGCTCTAATATTTCTGATTCTTTTGATTTTTCTTCATGAGCCATTTTTTCTTGTGCTAATTTTTTATTCACTTCTTTTAATTCAATCACTATCTTTTGATACTCATTTTTTTCTAATTGAATTTTCGTTTCGGTTTCTCTTAGACAATCTTCTAAATAATCATGTTCTTCTCTAGCTTTACCAACTAACACTTCTTGGTTTGACTGAATTTTTTCTAAAGATTCATTCAAGCGATTATTTGTGTTTTCATATTGTTTGACCATTCTTTGTGAATCGGCTAATTGTGTTTTTAATATTAATTTTTCCTTAAAAACTTCTTTAAAATTAGATTCAATTTTAGACATTTGCCCTAAACGATTTGTATCTAATTTATTTTGTTTCAACATTTCATTTAACTTTAAGTTTGCTTTATCTAATTGACTATTCATTTCAGCGTTAATATTATCTTTTGTGGTTAAGGCTTGTACCGTTCTGACATAGTCTTTAATTTCTTTATTTAATTTTTTAATTTGATTTTCTTTTTCAAATACCGCATTTGCAGTATCCTTTATTTTTGCTTCATACTCCAGCGCTTGATAGCCATTAACTTCTCTTAGTTGATTGTTCTCTTCCATTAATCGCTGTTCTTTGACTTTGATTGCTTTAAATTGTTTTTCATAGGTAGCTAATTTTTTTTGAAGAATACTTATATCAGATAATAGACTTTTTTCATTAGAAATCATTCCAGAATCAATGCTCTTCTCCATGTCATTTAAGCTATTTAAAAAACTTTCTTGTTGTTCTACTTCTAAAGTCATTTTTCTAATTAGATTATCTTGTTCTCTTAAACGCTCTTCATAGTTCAATGATGGTGTTACTGCATGAGTTGGTACTTCTTCAATATTTTCCAACTCATTTAAATAAGAACCTAAGACTTGTTCTCCAACTATTTTTTTTGTTACCTTT
>CAUQFM010000149.1:0-4742 GCA_963517295.1 uncultured Vagococcus sp. | reverse complement strand
TTTTTAATAGTCAGGGGATAAAAAGTCTGCTCTCACGACAACTGGAAGTAAAACGACTTTTGACCCACCCATATTTAGTATTTTTCAAGTGTAATAATTTTTGTCGCTACTTGTTTTATAAAAGATTCATCATGTTCTATAAAAAGCATGGTTGGTTTTTTTAAAAGAATAATTTCTTCCAGTTGTTCATAGTTAAAAATATCCAAATAGTTAAGTGGTTCATCCCAAAGATAAAAAGGTGTTTCTTCTGTTAAGGATTTAGCCACTTCTACTTTTTTTCTTTGCCCCATACTCATGGTTTCAATAGGCTTAGAAAATAGTTCTCTTTCTAAGCCTAGTTTTTTTAGATTACTTAAGAAATCTTGGAAATTAAGCTTATTTTCAAGACAAAATTTATTTAATGCTCCTTGATTAACTTCGTAGTTTTGCCTAACATGGCTCCATCTTTGAGTAGTTACTTTAGTGATTCCTCCAATCATTTCACCTTCAAACTGTTCAAGAATTGCTTTGATAAAAGATGTTTTTCCAACACCGTTAGCCCCAGCTATTACTACACGTTCACCTTGCTTAATGTCAAAAGTAATTGGTTTAAATAAAGGTTGATTATCAAAACTTAGGGTGAAATTTTCAACAGATAATAATATTTTATGGTGATCAGGATTAAAATTCATCGTTAATGGATCAATAAACTCGATGTTTTTTAGTAATTTTTCTTTTTCTTCGATTTCTTTATCCATTCGGTTCAAGAGATTTTTTGATTTTTTCATTGTCCTAGCAGCTCTCGCACCAATAAAGCCAGTATCGTTAATAGCACCACTATTTTTAACAGTAGATTTCCCGTATTTGTCACCTTCTCTAGATTGAGACCACTCTGCTTTTTTAGTAGCTGTTTGTTTCAGGCGTCCGATTTCTTTTTTTAGTTTCTCATTTTTTTCTTGTTCTGATTCGTCTTGACGTTCTTTTTGGAAATGATAAGTCGAGTAGTTTCCCTGAGAAATAGTAATCTGACTCTTATCAATAGCTAAAATATGATTACAGACTTCATCAATAAATAATCGGTCATGACTGATTACAATAAAACCGGTCTTTTTGTGTTTCAGATAATCTGCAATTTGTTTTCGACCTAAAGCATCTAAATGATTAGTCGGTTCATCAATTAACGGAAAATAATCTGATTGAGAAAAAAGAATAGCAAGTAAGACTTTTGTTTGTTCGCCACCAGATAAACTAGAAAAATCACGCCATAAAACATCGGTTTGAGTTCCCAAAAGAGTTAATTCGCGTTCGATTTCCCATAATTCCCCAGCTTTTAAATCATCAATAATTTCATAAGTCACCTTATTTTTATCTTTGATTACTTGAGGAAAATAAGAAAAATCCATTTGGTGATTAATTGTTCCTGAATAGGCTAATTCATCTTGTAATAACTTGAAAAAAGTTGTTTTACCTCGTCCATTCCTTCCAATAAGACCGAGTTTTCATGTTGTATCAATAGTTAAATCTACGCGGTCAAATAGTGTTAATCCAGTGCCGTTATAGCTAAAACTTAGTTGTTTAATTTCAATTGTAGACATTTACACCATCCTTTCAAATAAAAAAACAATCAGTCTGTTTAACAGAATTGATTGTTAAGAGAAAGGCAAAATACTACCTCTTGACATGCACGAGGTCATTATCTCTTAACATCTTTACCAATTCTGTCAAATTGCAGACCAATCCCGTTAAATTTAACGGTAAAATAGGCAATTTGTATAAAAATTGGTTTAGATAATCAATGGATAAATCCCTCACTTTCGTTTTCCTAAATATATCATAAATCTTGTTAAATACCAACGAAAGATGTTACCGATAACATGTTGAAGCGCTTTCTTATATTTGTTATACCTATAGAGTAGTTATTTAAAAAGGGAGCGATGTTAATTGGTTAAGTTGGAGAACAGCAGAAAATCTAAAAATATTAAATTGTTATTTTTTATGTTTAGTTTGTTATTTATATTTTCTTTTACGGTACAAAAAGGTTTTGCAGAAGAAGTAGAAACACAAGTTATTATTCACTACGAAGCACCAGAAACTGAAAAAAATATTGATCGAAATATTTGGCTATGGCCTGAAAACGGGGCAGGAGAAGAACACTCCTTTGAAAAAGAGGATGCTTTTGGAAAATATGAGATAATTAATCTAAAAGGAGCACATGATAAAGTAGGTTTTTTAATTAAATCCAAAGGAGATTGGTCGTATCAATCAAAAGATCAATGGATTGATACAAGAAGTGGGCAAGGTCATGTATGGCTAGATAAGGATGGACAACTCACTTATGAACCACTAAAAATGAAAGCGCCTAAAAATAAAATGTTAAATGTTAAACTTCATTATTATCGTAAAAATCTAAACGCTGAAAATTGGCAAGTAACTTATAAAACAGATAATCAGGAGGCTAAAACGATTCCTTTTGAAGAAAAAGATGATTTTGGGAAACAAGCAAACTTTAAAATTTCATCGGATATAGATTTTTCTCGGGTAAGTTTTACTTTAGAAAAAACAAATGATAAAAAAGAACGGATAGAAACAGATGGCAAAGAACGTGTTATTTACTTATATGAAAATCAAGAAAATCTTGAGGTATGGTTAATGGAAAATGATGAGCTTATTTATAGTCACCCAGATTTAATTGTTAAAGAACAAAAAATTAAAACAGCCACAATTGAAAAAATGAATCAAATTGATTTGTTATTTTCTAAATCAGAAACAACAGAACAATTATCTTCTCATGAAGTAAAATTATTCAATCAAAAAGGAGAAGTTTCTTTTGGGGTAAAGAATAATAAAGAAGATAACGTAACCAATCGTTTATCAATTGAAACCAAAATAAAATTAGATTTAAAAGAAGATTATTATCTAACTACTAATACTGGAGAAAAATTTCCAGTAACTATGGGAGCAGTTGTCCGATCACCTGAATTTGATCAAACATTTTACTATGATGGTAAATTAGGTAGTGAGTATCATCAAGAGAAAACTAATTTTACTTTATGGGCACCAACAGCTAAATCAGTCGAACTTATTACTTATACAGGACAAGGCGTTGATAGTCCTGAAAAAGAAGTTATTCCAATGATAGCTTCAGAAAAAGGAACATTTAAAACTGAAATCGTTGGAAACCAAGATGGATTAGTTTATACATATCGTTTAACATTTCCAAATGGACAAGTTAATAATTCAGTCGATCCTTATGCAACCGCAGTTATTGTTAATGGAAACAGGTCTGTTGTTCTAGGCCCAAAAAAGACAAACATATCGGAATTTAAAAGAATGCCAGCTTTTTCAAGTCCAGTTGATGCAGTAATTTACGAAGCTCATATTCGTGATTTATCTATTGCTGAGGACAGTGGTATTCAAAATAAAGGTAAATTTTTAGGTGTGGTCGAACCTGGAACAAAAAATAGTCAAAACCAAGTAACTGGTTTAGATTATATTAAAAGTTTAGGTGTCACTCATGTTCAATTTTTACCAATGTACGATTATCAAACAGTGGATGAAAGCCAACCTAATACGCCGCAATTTAATTGGGGCTATGATCCTAAAAATTATAATGTACCAGAGGGATCATACAGTACGGATGCTACTAATCCACAAAATCGTATTGTTGAGATGAAACAAATGGTTAAAGGCATGCATGATAATGATATTCGTGTGATCATGGATGTCGTTTATAATCATGTCTACGAAGCAAGTAGTCATGCATTTAATCAAACTGTTCCAGGTTATTATTTTAGATACAACGAAGAGGGTGGACTAGCTAATGGAACTGGTGTTGGTAATGATGTGGCATCTGAACGGAAAATGGCTCAAAAATATATTGTAGATAGTGTAAGTTATTGGGCTAAAAATTATCAAATTGATGGGTTTAGATTTGATTTAATGGGAATTTTAGATGTGGATACGATGAATTTAGTACGCCAAGAATTAAATAAAATTGATCCATCTATTATTGTCTTGGGTGAAGGATGGAATATGAATACACCTCTTGACGAAAACCTAAAAGCGATTCAAAAAAATGCAGGAAAAATGCCTGGAATTGGTCACTTCAATGATTCAATTCGAGATAGTGTTAAGGGGAGTGTTTTTGACGGAAAAGAACCAGGTCTGATTAATGGTAAAAAAGAATTAGAAAAGATAGTGACTCAAAATATGTTAGGAGCTGAAGGGCTAGAAGGTTATACAGAACCAGCTCAATTAATCCAATATATAGAGGCCCATGATAATTTAACATTATACGATAAATTATCATTAACTAATCCAGATGATACAAAAGAGCAACGACTGAAACGACATATGCTTGGTACTGGTATAACTTTAGTCTCTCAAGGAGTCCCTTTTATTCATGCTGGCCAAGAATTTTTAAGAACTAAAGATGGTGATGAAAATAGCTATAAATCACCAGATTCAGTGAATCAATTTGATTGGAATCGTCCAGAGGAATATAAAGTATCAGTTGATTTCTTTAAAAAATTAGTTGCATTTAGACAAACAGAACCACTATTAAGAATGACTTCTTATAAGGAAATAAAAGAAAAATCAAAAATAATTGAATCTAAAGATGGTTTAATCATTTATCAGTTAAGTGATGAAAATAAAGAGTTAATCATTGCAGTCAATAGCAATGAAGTAGAAAAAAAAATCGATAAAAAATTAATCAAAGAATTTAAATCGGTTATTACTAATAATTTAGAAAATGAAAAAAA
>CAUQFM010000148.1:0-4748 GCA_963517295.1 uncultured Vagococcus sp. | reverse complement strand
TTTTTTTTATCTTCCCTTTATACTTACAGGTGATACGGAGGTAAACATGAAAAAAATACAACTAACAAATGAAGAAGAAACAAAAAAATTAGCTTTTGATATCGCTCATTTATCTCAAAAGGGAGATATATTTCTCCTAACAGGTGAGCTTGGTGCTGGTAAAACAACGTTTACTAAAGGTTTCGCACAAGGTCTTGGCATTGAACAAATGATTAAAAGCCCAACATATACTCTCATTCGTGAATATGATACTGGTCGACTACCTTTATATCATATGGACGTTTACCGTTTAACGGAAGGCGCTACTGATTTAGGATTAGATGAATATTTAGAAGGTGAAGGTGTGTGTGTGATTGAATGGGGACAGATGATTACAGCTGATATTTTTTCACCTTACATCGAGCTATTTTTAGATAAAGTTAGTAATGATGAACGTGCTTTCCATATGAAGGCTACTTCTTCTGCAGCTAACGAAAAAATGAAGCAACTACAAGTCAGTTTATCTGAATTAGGTTGGGACATTTAACATGAGTGAACTAGATATCACACTTAGAGAAGCAACACCTGAAGATGCCAAAGAATTATTACATGTCATGAATATCTTAGATAAAGAAACTCCCTTTTTACTTGTCAATCCTCATTCTCTTACATTAAAGGAAGAAGCTATGGCTGATCAGATTGATTTTATCTATGAAGAAGATAATCAACTCATCCTACTTGCTTTTAATCACGATGAACTGATTGGTGTTGCCACTGTCACTGGAGAAAATGATCAACCAGTCAGACATATTGGTGAAATTGGCATTAGTATTTTAAAAGAATATTGGGGCTACGGCTTAGGAACGATTATGATTGAAGAAATCATCGATTGGGCAATGGATGGAAATGTCATTAAGCGCTTAGAAATTAAAGTTCAAGAACGAAACAAACGCGCTTTTTCCTTATATCAAAAATTAAATTTTGAGATTGAAGGAACCATTAAATGTGGTTTTTTATCAGAAGATAATGAGTATTTAGATATTATTTTAATGAGTTATATTCTAGAATAAAAAAGATACGAAAGTGACATTTTATTAAGTCACTTTCGTATCTTTTTTAGTTTTCGGACGATTTTTTCATCACCTTATTTAGTCGGGTTTCAAAATTCTACTCCTTCGACAACTTCACAATACAGAATCAATTGAAAAAAACCAATTGTTTCTGTATTCCTCCAGTTGCTCGGAGCAAAACGATTTTTTCATCACCTTATTTAGCCGGGATTTTAAAATCTACTCCTTCGACAACTTCACAATACAGAATCAATTGAAAAAAACCAATTGTTTCTGTATTCCTCCAGTTGCTCGGAGCAAAACGATTTTTTCATCACCTTATACTAATTTCACTAATTTTTTTAAAGGTTCAACGCCAAATTTATTTTCTTGTTGTAGTAAGATATTCGCACAAGCTAAGCTATCATCTAATGCATGATGATGGTTATCTAAGCCAATTGACAAATAGTCACATACCGTATTTAAACGGTGATTTTCCAAATCAGGATATAATTTACGGCTTGTTCTCACCGTACACAGTGACATAAAATGCGCTTCTGGGAGCTCATAGTGTGACAAACAACCTGCTAATACACGATTATCAAAGGAAGCATTATGGGCAACGATTAAACGATTTTGATCAAAATATTGACCTATCTCCTGCCAAACTTCATCAAATGTTGGCGCATCCTGAACATCCTTCTCATGAATACCATGAACTTGAATATTTCGCCAATGAAATTCGGTTTGTGGATTAATCAATGAATAATAATTTCCTACAATTTTACTATCTTTCACCATTACTAATGCAATTGAACACGCACTATGGACTTTTCCGTTAGCTGTTTCAAAATCATAAGCAATAAAATTCATGATCATCTTCCTTTACTTTTTAGAACTTTTTCTACGTTTTTTACTGCTAGAGTTACTAGAACTTGATGAACGACGTTTCTTGGTTTTTGGGGATGATTGACTCTCTAACTCAGAATCAATCAATTGATCTAAACTCATTTTTTTTGTAGACTTAGACGACTTAGCGTGTTTTCCTTTTATATTCTTGATTTTATCTTCTTTAAAGTCTTCGTATAGATCATCCTCAAAATCATCATTTAATTTGTCAGTATTTTTTTTCTGTTTCTTTTTGCTAGAACGATGTTTTCTTTTGCGCTCTTCAGCTTCTTCTTTTTCAACTTTTTTCTTGTACCAGAAATAGATACCTACTAATAAGCCGCCAATCACTAAAACAATTAGCAATGTCCAAAGCCAAACTAGACTTCTTTCACCTTCTTTTTTTTCAGACTTGTAGCTTTCAGTAGAGACTGTTAGTTCCTTTGAATCATCTTTTTCTTTTTTGGCTTTTTTTGATTCTGTGGTCGAGTCACTTTCAGATTTACTGTCTTTCGTCTCTGTTATAGCGACACTTTCCTCTTTATTTTTATCTTCTTTTGAATTTTTCGATTCTTTTTCAGATGCTTTTGTTGAATCTTTTGTACTAGATTCTTCTGCATCTTTTTCAACAGTATTTTTTTCAAAATTATAGCGAATATCTGTGGAATTATCCCCCTCAGCATCTAACATTAAAATAGGAGATATTTTCAGCCCTTTAGGAATAGGCATCTCAAAATCACCCTTTTCGCCTGCTACAACACTACCAGCTACCTCTTTAATATAAATATTCGCATTTGGTTTTGTTTTTCCTGATAAAACACTTTTATCCTTGTCATATTTCAAATCATATATTAGTTGATCCTCTGTTTTATCTTCAGCCACTCCAATTAAGGAAGAAACCGACAAGAACATCATTACTAAAAAGACAGGCATTAGCCATTTAACTACTTTTTTCATATTAATTTTCCTCGCTTTTATACATTTATTGTTAATTCAACAGGGCAATGATCACTACCATGAACATCTTTTAAGATTTTGGCTTCTTGTAATTTATCGTTCAGACTTTCAGATGTACAAAAATAATCAATTCTCCATCCAGCATTATTGGCCCTTGCATTAAAGCGGTAGCTCCACCAAGAATAAGCCCCTTCTAATTCTGGATAAAAATAACGAAATGTATCAGTAAAACCTTGACCTAAAAATTGGGTGAATGCTTCACGTTCAGCATCAGAAAATCCTGGGTTTTTCCGATTTGTTTTCCAATTTTTCAAATCAATATTTTCATGAGCTACATTCAGATCACCACATAAAACAACTGGTTTTGATTCTTCTAATTTTTTTAAGTATAGTAAAAAATCATCTTCCCACTGCATACGGTACGTTAGTCTTTTTAGCTCTGCTTGAGAATTAGGTGTGTAGCATGTAACTAAATAAAAATCATCGTATTCGCATGTAATAATACGACCTTCTTTATCGTGCTCTTCAATTCCCATTCCGTAAAAAACACTTATAGCTTCCTTTTTACTAAAGACTGCTGTCCCTGAATAGCCTTTTTTTTCAGCATAATTCCAGTATTGAGTGTAACCTTCTAAGTCTAAATCAATTTGTCCTTCTTGCAATTTTGTTTCTTGTAAACAGAAAATATCGGCATCTATTTCATTAAAAATATCAATAAACCCTTTTTTAACAACAGCTCTCAAGCCGTTTACATTCCAAGAGATAAGTTTCACTGGGTACATCCTCCTACTTTACGTTTCTTTTCATACTGTTTATTCTAACATATAAATCAAGCTTCAAAAATATATATCCTTGAAAAGAAAGTTATTCTTTTTTCTGATATAGACCTTAAAAAAAAGCTTATTCGGCTTAATTATGATAAAATGAGCTGGATGAAGATTGACTAAGGAGAAAAATAAAATGAATATCGAAAAAATAATAACTGATTTAAATCAAATTAAACTTTCTTTCAACGAACCACTGTCACAATTTACTTACACTAAAACAGGTGGCCCTGCTGATTGCTTACTTTTCCCAAAATCAACAGCGGAAGTTAAAGAAATTATTGACTACTGTAACCAAGAAAAAATTGAATGGCTTTGTCTAGGGAACGCTAGCAATCTAATTGTTAGAGATGGTGGCATTTCAGGCTTTGTTATTATGCTAAGTGAATTAAATCAAGTTACACTTACTGGGACAACTATTACAGCTGGCGCTGGAGCTAAATTAATTGATGTGACTAAAGAAGCTCTAAAAATGGATTTATCAGGCTTAGAATTTGCATGTGGGATTCCCGGCAGTATAGGTGGCGCTGCTTACATGAATGCTGGTGCGTATGGTGGTGAACTAGTTGATGTCTTTGAATCTGCTGAAATCATCTTAGAAGACGGACAAATCGTCACTTATTCTAAAGAAGAGATGAATTTCTCTTACCGCCATAGCATCCTACAAAACATGAAGGGCATTGTTTTAAATGTGACTTTCGCTTTAGAAAAAGGAGAGCATGAAAGCATTCAAGCTAAAATGAATGAACTAACTCATCTTAGAGAAAGTAAACAACCCTTAGAATATCCCTCTTGTGGTAGCGTCTTTAAACGTCCTGAAGGTCACTTTACAGGAAAATTAATCCAAGATGCTGAACTACAAGGATTGGTTTGGGGTGGTGCTCAAATTTCAATGAAACATGCTGGTTTTATTGTTAATATTAATCAAGCAACCGCCACTGACTATGTAGAGTTAATTCAACATATTCAAGCTGTAATCTTAGAAAAATTCAATGTATGCTTAGAAACTGAAGTTCGAGTGATTGGTAGAGAAAAATAAAAAAATAGAGAG
>CAUQFM010000147.1:0-4851 GCA_963517295.1 uncultured Vagococcus sp. | reverse complement strand
CCGATTCAATATCCAGCAGATGATCAAAATGCTGAATGGCGCACAACCCATTTTGATTTCCATTCGATTCATGATAATGTCTTAAAATTGGATATCTTAGGACATGATGATCCAACTGTTATTAGGATGTTGCAAGATTTATCAGGAATCGAACCCAAAACAATTCCGACGGATGATCCTGAAGTAATGAAAATATTTTCGGGACCGCAAGTTTTAGGTGTAGAGCCAGCAGCAATCTTCTCTAAAACAGGAACACTTGGCATTCCAGAGTTTGGGACTAAATTTGTTCGAGGTATGTTAGAGCAAACGAACCCAACAACATTTTCAGAGCTACTTCAAATATCTGGTCTGTCTCATGGTACGGATGTTTGGTTAGGAAATGCGGATGAATTGATTAAGCGCGGTGAAGCGACCCTGTCCAAAGTTATTGGTTGTCGTGATGATATTATGGTTTATTTAATGCATGCAGGTCTGGAGGATGGTATTGCCTTTAAAATTATGGAGAGTGTTCGTAAGGGAAAGGGTATTCCGGATGATTGGCAAGCTGAAATGAGAACGAATAATGTTCCTGAATGGTACATTGATTCTTGTTTAAAAATTAAATATATGTTTCCTAAAGCCCATGCAGCAGCCTATGTTTTAATGGCACTTCGAGTAGCTTACTTTAAAGTTCACTACCCTATTCTTTATTATGCAGCGTATTTTAGTGTTCGGGCGGATGATTTTGATATTGTAGCGATGTCTCAGGGAAAAGAAGCGACAAAAGCTCGCATTAAAGAAATTATGGATAAGGGAATGGAAGCTACGACAAAAGAGAAAAATTTATTAACAGTTCTTGAACTAGCTAATGAGATGCTTGAGCGTGGCTTCAAATTTAATATGATTGATTTATATAAATCAGATGCTGAAAATTTTGTGATTGATGGTGACACATTAATTGCACCACTTAGGGCAGTACCAAGTTTGGGTGCCAACGTAGCTAAACAAATGGTGATTGCACGTGAAGAAAGTAAATTTCTTTCAAAAGAGGATTTAGCTAACCGAGGAAAGGTTTCTAAAACTTTAATCGAGTACATGACGGAAAATGGCGTGTTAAAAGACTTGCCAGATGAAAATCAATTATCATTATTTGATATGTTATAAAAATAATAACCTGTGTCAAAAGTTCGAACAACTTCTGACACTGGTTATTTATTTTCCTTCGATATCAATAAACAGAAGGTGTGGGTAGTTATTAAGTCTTACTGGAAATGAACTGTTAGCTAGCCCACGACTAACAAATAAATTATTTTTATCAATCTGATAGTGACCGTTGGTATAGTCAGGTAAAAAACCTTGGTCAGGTGAAAATAAACCGCCGACACCAGGTAAAATTATTTGTCCTCCATGAGCATGTCCACTGAATACGTTGATTGATGATTGGTTAATATCAGAAATATAATCTTGAATTTTTTCTGGGTGATGAGCCAGAACGAAAGTTTCCAAGTTAGGATTTATTTTCGCTTTTTCTGCAGTGGATAAAGTAGTCTCTCCGTTTGAAATCCCAATAACATTAAATTCATTATTTCTAATTGAAATTTTTGCTACTTCGTTATTCAAGAAAGTAGCATGGCTATTAGTGATGATATCAAGCCAATTAGTATAACCTTCATTTGTGATTTCATGATTCCCATTAATAACAAATGTTGGAGCGATTTTTGTTAGTTTATTTAAAAAAAGAGTTAACTCGGTTGTTTCCATATTTTCTGTTCGATCAATAGTATCTCCTGTAAATAAAATGATATCTGGTGCTTCATTAGTCAGAGTATTTAATAATTTGCTTTGCGAAACTTTTAAGCGTGGAAATTGAGTATCTGATAAATGAGCGATTCTAATTTTATCAGTTTTTTTGTTTAATTTTGTACTCTTAATTGTAAAAAATTCTTTATCTAATTGTCTGTTTTCTCGATAACCTTCTGCAAGCAAAGCTCCACCAAGAAGTAAGCTTGCGATGGATACAGTTTTTATTAGTTTCATTTTATCACCTCGTATAAATACATACTCTAGCAAAAAAAGGTTAAAAAAGGTTAAAAAATAACAGTCTTAATGAAAGCTTAAGGATCCAGCTTTTTCTTATTTGTTTTTTAATAGAAAACATGATAGAATTAGAGTGTAAGATATCTTGAGGGAGTGAGCGTGAATAACGCTCACTCTTTTTGATGAAATTCTTAAAACTTTAAAGGAGGCGAATATTAATTGGCGAACGTTGTTGATATCATTACAGATTTAGTTAGTCCTATTGTAGATGACTTATCATTCGAATTGGTTGATATTGAATATGTAAAAGAAGGAAGAAATTGGTTTTTACGAGTTTTTATTGATAAAGAAGGTGGCATCGATATTAACGAGTGTGCTATTATCAGTGAAAAATTAGGTGAAAAACTTGATATGATCGATCCTGATCCGATTCCGCAAGCATATTTTTTAGAAGTCTCTTCTCCAGGAGCGGAGCGCCCTTTAAAGAAAGAAGAAGATTATACAAATGCCATTGGTGAGTATATTAATGTATCATTTTACCAAGCAGTTGATGGAGAGAAACAGTACCAAGGTTTCTTAGATTCTTTTGATCAAAATGAATTGACATTAACAGTTAAAGTTAAAACTCAAAGGAAAAAAATGACATTTGAACGTAAAAATATAGCCAAAGCCAGATTGGCAATCGAATTTTAATAACGGAGGTTAAGAAAGACTCATGAACAAAGAAATGTTAGGCGCATTAGACGCTCTTGAACGCGAAAAAGGCATTTCAAAAGCCATCGTAATTGAAGCATTAGAAGCAGCTATGATTTCTGCTTATAAACGTCATTACGGTCAAGCTCAGAATGTTGAAGTAGAATTTGATGAAAAAAAAGGTGAGGTTCATATTTATTCAGTCAAAGAAGTGACTGAAGAAGTAATGGATTCACAATTAGAAGTAAGTCTGGAAGAAGCTCAAAAAGTTAATCCTGCTTACGAAATTGGCGACATGATTCGTTTCGAAGTGACACCAAAAGATTTTGGTCGTATCGCAGCACAAACAGCTAAACAAGTTATTCTACAACGAGTAAGAGAAGCAGAACGTTCAATTATTTATAATGAATTCAGTGCATATGAAAATGAAATTATGCAAGGTATTGTTGAAAGACAAGACAATCGTTATATCTATGTTAACTTAGGAAAAATCGAAGCAGTATTATCAAAACATGACCAAATTCCAAATGAAGTATATCAACCACATGATCGTATTAAAGTATATATTCATAAAGTTGAAAATACATCTAAAGGACCACAAGTCTATGTTTCTCGTAGCCATCCAGATTTATTAAAACGATTATTTGAACAAGAAATACCAGAAGTGTATGACGGTGAAGTAGAAATCGTAAGTATTGCTCGTGAAGCTGGCGACCGTGCGAAAGTAGCTGTTAAAGCTGACAATAAAGATATTGATCCAGTTGGAACATGTGTTGGGCCGAAAGGACAACGTGTTCAATCAATTGTTAATGAATTAAAAGGTGAAAATATGGATATTGTAGAGTGGGATGAAGATCCAGCTGTTTTTATTTCTAATGCTCTTAATCCAGCACAAGTTGTGAATGTTATTTTTGATGCAACACAACGTGCATGTACAGTTGTTGTACCTGATTTTCAATTATCATTAGCGATTGGTAAACGTGGACAAAATGCTCGTTTAGCTGCTAAATTAACAGGATTCAAAATTGATATCAAACCAGAATCAGAAATGGAAAAAATTTCTGAAAAAGTTGTAGAAGAAGTCATTGAGGAAACTGTTATAGAAGAAGTTATTTCTCCAGAAGTGGAAGAAATAGTTGAAGTAGTAGAAGAAACAGAGGTTAATTCTGAAGACTAAAAAAGGAGGCGAAAATAGATGAAACAAAGAAAAATTCCGATGAGAAAATGTGTTGTTTCAAATGAGATGAAACCTAAAAAAGAAATGTTAAGAATCGTTCGTTCTAAAGAGGGAGAAATCTCAATTGATCCCACAGGAAAGTTATCTGGAAGAGGTGCCTACCTTTCTATTGAGCCTGAAGTTGTTCAGTTAAGTTGGGACAAAAAAATATTAGATCGTATTTTAGAAACTAATTTAACTGATGAATTTTATCAAGAGTTATTAGATTATGTAACCCATCAAAAAGCAAGAAGAGAGTTGTTCGCTAATGACAAATAAAGATAAATTTCTAAACCTTCTAGGATTAGCTACAAAAGCTGGGAAATTGGTTTCTGGTGATGATACAACTGTTAAAGCCGTACGTAAAAATAATGTTCGTTTAGTAATCGTAGCAACAGATGCTAGTGAAGGAACAATAAAAAAAATGACTGATAAGTGTCAATATTATCAAACACCTATTATTGTTACTTGTACAAAAGCTGAAATAAGTCATGCGATAGGTAAAAGTCGAACAATTATTGGTGTTTGTGATAATGGCTTTTCAAAAAAAATGCGTGAATTATTGAAAGATGAATAGGAAGTGATTTAATGAGTAAAAAACGTGTATATGAGCTTGCAAAAGAATTAGATTTGCCGAGTAAAAATATAGTAGATAAAGCTCATTCGATGGGAATCGATGTGAAAAATCATATGAGTACACTCACTGATTCTGATATAACTAAGTTGAAACAAACAGTACCCAAAAATAGTAATAGTACAGAAACACCTATAGTAAAAAAAGAAAATGTTTCGAAAGAAGCATCGCGTTCTACACAAGTAGAAAATAAAGCGAAAAGTAAGGAAAGTCGCGTGAATAAACCAGGGGAACAAAATCGTAGCAACAACACTGCTAATAAACCGCAACAAAATACAAATAAACCAAGTGG
>CAUQFM010000146.1:0-4924 GCA_963517295.1 uncultured Vagococcus sp. | reverse complement strand
TTTTTTAACGTTTTTTATTGACTAAACACTTAAATAGAAGTAAGATATTCTTGTTTCTGTTATATATATGATGAGGAGGTCAGTGTACCAATTAAATAGAAAGCGCCAGACCTGTATTAGACAGGTGACGAGGAAGAACTTATCGAAGATTTCGGCGGATGGTTCTAGGAATCTGTATCCTAAAGATGAATAATAAAATTAGATAGCGATATCTTTGACAAAAGATTCATCAATCAGAACAGAAAAAGAAACTTAAATTTAAAATGAAAGTTGGATAATATAATATGTGTGGAATAGTTGGAGTCGTTGGAAGTCAAAATACAAAAAATATTTTATTAAATGGATTACATAAATTAGAGTACCGAGGTTATGATTCAGCAGGAATTATGCTAAGTAATGAAAATGGAATGTATGTTTCAAAAACACCAGGACGTGTGGCTGAATTAGAAGCACTTGTTTCAAATCAGTCTGATGCTGGAACAGGAATTGGTCATACACGGTGGGCAACTCACGGACAACCAACAGAAAATAATGCTCATCCTCACTTAGCAAAAAGTGGTCGTTTTGGCTTAGTTCATAATGGTGTGATTGAAAATTATGAGTGGTTAAGAGAAAATTACTTAACTGATATTACGTTAGCAGGTGACACAGACAGTGAAATTATTGTTGAAGTAGTGGATTATTTTTCAAAACAAGGATTATCAACATTAGACGCTTTTACAAAAACGTTAAGCGAAGTGAAAGGATCATATGCTTTGGCTTTAATCGATGTTGAAGATGATCAAAAAATTTACTTAGCTAAAAACAAGAGCCCTTTATTGATTGGTTTAGCAGATGGATATAACTTGGTTGGTAGTGACGCTTTAGCGATGATTGCTGAAACAGACCGTTTTGTTGAGATTATGGATGGAGAAATAATTATTTTAACAGCAACCGAAATGACTATTTTGAATAGTGCTAATCAAGAAATAAAACGTGATTTCTATGTGGCAGAAATTGATGCTAACGACGCTGAAAAAGGTTTGTATCCTCATTACATGCTAAAAGAAATTGATGAGCAACCAGCTGTTATGAGAACGTTGATTCAAGAGTATATGACGGTAGATGGAACAAGTACAATTTCTAATGAAATTTTGAATGAAATGACAACGAGCGATCGAATTTATATTGTTGGTTGTGGAACAAGTTGGCATGCAGGTATTGTTGGTAAAAAGGTACTTGAGGAATTAACTGGTATTCCAGTGGAAGTTCATCTAGCGAGTGAAATGGGTTATGATATGCCGATTCTTTCTAAAAAACCTTATTTTATTTTCTTAACTCAAAGTGGAGAAACTGCAGATAGCCGTCAAGTATTGGTTAAAGTTAATGAAATGAATTTACCTTCACTAACAATTACCAACGTGAAGGGTTCTACCTTATCACGTGAAGCAACTCATACATTATTATTGTGTGCAGGTCCAGAAATTGCTGTAGCGTCTACAAAAGCCTATACATCACAAATTGCTGTTATGGTATTTTTAGCAAAAGCTATGGGTGAAAAATTAGAAAATACCAAAGCTCAACAATTAGATTTAGTTCATGAGTTAGGTATTGTAGCGACGGGAATGGAAACTTTAGTTGATATGAAGGAAGAATTTGCTAAACTTAGTGAAGACTTCTTCTTTGAAACTAGAAATGCTTTTTATATTGGTCGTGGTTTAGACTATGCGGTGTCATTAGAAGGATCTTTAAAATTAAAAGAAATCTCATATATTCAAGCAGAAGGTTTCGCAGCTGGAGAATTAAAACATGGCACGATCGCTTTAATTGAAGACGATACACCTGTTGTTGCGATCATTTCAAACGAAGAGATGGGAAGTCATACCCGTGGAAATATTAAAGAGGTTGAATCTCGTGGTGCTAAGACCTTAGTAATTGCAGTAAAAGGTTTTGAAAAAGAAACAGATGCCATTGTTTTACCGCATGTTCATGGTTTAATGAGTCCATTACTTACAGTTATTCCATTACAATTCTTAGCGTATTATGCAAGTTTACAACGTGATTTAGATGTTGATAAACCAAGAAATCTTGCTAAAAGCGTGACAGTTGAATAAGTTTTATTTTTTCATTGATTATGCTATACTGGTAAAAAATGAAAGAGGTGATCATTCAATGGTTTGCATAGACAGTTTAAATAACAAAGCTGAATTAAAGTTTTTGGCCCTTTGTCGTGCAATTATTTCCGTATTTTTAATAAATTGGATTAGTGTGTCTAAATTTAATAAAAATATATGAAAACGACCATTTAGTGAGAAGCTTTTTATCAAGTTAAATAACGAAGTCGTAGATAATCTGCGGCTTTTTTTATTTTTTCTCAATGGTTAAGAAAGAGGAAAATAATATGTTACAAATAAATCAAGTAAATAAAACGATGTTTGGAAACTTGCTGTTCAACGAAGTAACGGAACAAATAAATGATAGTCAAAAAGTTGCATTAGTGGGCGCAAATGGAAGTGGCAAGTCCACACTATTAAAAATTATTGCTGGGTTAGAAGGCATAGATAATGGTTCTGTTTCAATCTCTAAAAATCAGCAAATAAGTTACTTAGAACAGCATAGTATCATTAATACTGAGGAAACTGTTTATGATTATATTTATAATGGACAAAAAGAAATAAAAGAATTGGCGAATCAATTAGTTGCTTTGGAAAAACGTTTATCTAATTCAAGTGATCAAGAACTTGACAGAGTAATGGCACGTTATGGTGAAATTCAAGAACGTTTTATAGAAAAAGATGGTTATGTTATTGAAGAGATGATTAAAAGCATTGCCACTGGTCTGAAAATTGAGTCTCTATTATATCATTCCATTGCTGAATTAAGTGGCGGCCAACAAACATTAGCTAAGTTAGCACGATGCTTGTTAGAAAATAAAGAGATTTTACTTCTTGACGAACCAACCAATCATTTAGATATAGAAGGACTTAATTGGTTAGAAAATCATTTAAAACATAGCAAACAAACAGTCATTATTGTTTCTCATGATCGTTATTTTTTAGACAAAGTTGTTGATCGAGTGCTGTTAATTGATCAAAAAAAAATAGCTAGTTATATAGGGAATTATACAAAATTCAAAGAATTTAGAGAGTTAGAAATAATCGAACAACAAAAAAATTATTTGATACAACAAAAAGAAATTAAACAAACAGAAGATGCTATTAGAAGGTTTAGGCATTGGGGAGCAATTAGTGATGATGAAAAACATTTTAAAAAAGCTAAACGATTAGAATCACAATTAGAAAAAATGGACAAAGTAGATTCCCCACAAAAAATAAAAAATATTTCCTCAAGCCAAGGATTCAAAGAGAAAGGACGTTCAGGAAAAGAAGTTATTCAGTTGATTGATGTGAGTAAATCTTTTGATGAAAAAATAGTATTTTCGAATATTAATATGTTAGTTTATCGCCAAGATCGTTTGGCAATTACAGGAGCTAATGGTTCTGGAAAATCAACGCTGATAAAAACAATAACCGGCATAGAGAAAATTAGTTCTGGAGAAATTAAGATTGGAAATAGCGTTGAGATTGGTTATTTGTCACAAGTTATCTTGTATAATGAAAAAAATCAAACAGTGCTCGACTATTTTAAAAATCACGTGGATGTTTTTGAGGAAGATGCTAGGAGAATACTCTCATATTTCAAATTTTTTAAAGAAGATGTTTTTAAGAAAGTAGTTAATCTGAGTGGTGGTGAAAAAGTGAGGTTGGAACTGGCTTGCTTGATGAATCAACCAATTAACTGTTTGATTTTGGATGAGCCAACTAATCATTTGGATATTGAGACACGTGAATGGTTAGAGGAACAGTTAATCAGCTTTAATGGAACGTTGATAATGGTTAGTCATGATCGTTATTTTGTTCAGAGATTATCAAATAAAGAATTGAGAATTGAGAAAATAATATAAGTAAATAGTAGAGGCACTCTTGTTTTTGAAGAATAAAGAATGTATAATTGGACTATACCAAAAATATGGAGGTATCCTTATGAAAATAATTACTGTAAATAACGAAATTGAAGGTGGAAAAGCTGCTTTTGAGATTATCAAAAGAGAAATGGAAGCTGGGAATGTTAAAACATTAGGCTTAGCAACAGGAAGTACACCAGAAACATTATATAAAGAACTAGTAGCAAGTGATTTAGATTTTACTAATGTAAACTCTGTTAATCTAGATGAGTATGTTGGTTTAGATGCTGATAACGATCAAAGTTATCATTATTTTATGAACAAACATTTATTTGAGGAAAAACCATTCAAAAATAATTACCTACCAGATGGAACAACAAGTGACGCCCAAAAAGAATGTGCACGTTATGATCAAGTGATTGCAGATAATCCAATTGATATTCAAATTTTAGGAATTGGTGAAAATGCACATATTGGTTTTAATGAACCTGGCTCTCCTTTTGAAGGAACGACAAATGAAGTGAAATTAACTGAATCAACAATCGAAGCCAATAGTCGTAATTTTGCTAAAAAAGAAGATGTGCCAACACACGCGTATTCAATGGGCATTAAATCGATTATGCAATCGAATAAAATTATTTTATTAGCATATGGTTCAAAAAAAGCTGAAGCGATATTTAACAGCCTACAAGGTCCTGTAACAGAAGCAGTTCCAGGTAGCGCCTTACAAAATCATCCAGATGTAATTATTATTGTTGATGAGGCTGCTGCTAAATTATTAAAATAATAAAAAAGACTCCACAATCAATTTTGATTGAGAGTCTTTTTTATTGTCTTTGATGGAAATAGCCAGAAATTTTTTTATTAGAAGACTCTTGATTTAGTAAATGAAGAACAGCATTTTTGCCAACTTCTTTAAGATTAAAATCAAGACTATCAATCTCAAAAATATCACTAAACAATTGATTATCTTCACTAACT
>CAUQFM010000145.1:0-4967 GCA_963517295.1 uncultured Vagococcus sp. | reverse complement strand
GTTTATTTCCGAAGAAGCTACAATTTTTATACCGTTTAAAAAAAGACCATAACAAACTTTTTTATTTGTTATAGTCTCTCTTTTTTTCGTTTATTTACTTAAATTCATTAAAATAATTCAGTAGTAATTGTTTCGGTGTACTTCGCAGCTTTGGTTTCAACGTACATTTTTTCACCTGTTTTTTCGAATAAATCTAGAGTGGTCACACCATCCATAACACCTTTTACAGTTTCAGCATCTAGTGTTTCACTGGCTACTTTTGGTCGTAGGTAAGTTTTCTTTCCTGTTTCGTTTAAGAATGTCATTGATAATTTTTTCATGGTAATCTCTCCTTATTTTTATTATTTGATGTCAAAGCGTGATTTTTCGATAATCATTACTGCATTAATAGCTTCATCTTGTGGGGCTAATTGTCCCATCAGTTGACCGAATTGGACGATTTCTTCATTTTTTGAGTCTTTTTTCATATTATTTAATGTTTGTCGACGTGGTTTTTCTTCTCCTACGTTGTTGTAATGTAATTCTAATTTTTTTGCTTCAAAGATTGGTTCCATCTTAGCCACTTCCTTCTTTTAGTTTTGTAAGTTGCGCGCCCTACACTATTAATAACGAAATGAGATTGAAAAATGTCCAACTATTTTTTTGAAAAGTTGATAATTTTTAAAGCGACATGGTCTCTCCAGTTATAAACAGTGGATCTTGCGACGTGATATTTTTTAGAAATCTCGATGATGGATAGTTCATTGATATAAGCTTCTTCAAGATAGATTCGTTCTTTTTCTGTTAGCTCAGGACTAATTTTTTCTAAGAGTTCCTTGATTTCTAATAAGTCTTCTGTTGCTTTTCCTGGAAGTTGGTAGAGCGTTTCTTCGGTACTAGTTGTTTCACGACGTTCTTTATCTAAGTATTCTTTTCTGATTTCATCTGTAATCTTCCAGTAGACGCGTTGGTAAACATATTGATTAAAGGTATCTAAATCTTTTTTTTCTTTGATAAAGCGGCGGTGTGTTTCGATTAGTGTCCATCTGGCAATTTGTAAGTAGTCTTCAAATAAGGGGTGATAAGTTGTGACGTGACATTTTTTGAGTGCTCCTAATAGTAGGACATGGTGTTGTTTTATTAAGTCGTTTTCCATTTTTATCTCTCCTTTTATCTTTAGACCGGCCAGTCACCAAGAGTATAGAAAAAAATAAAAATAGAGGTCGAATTCAAAAACATAATGATTTGAGCAAAACGTTCAAATAAGCCTCGAAATTTGTTGATAAATAACGGAAAAATATGTTATTCTTTAATAAGAAAACGTTTTCATTTCGTTTAAAATTAAATCAATTGGAGATGGTAGAATGTCGCTTTTAGATCAAAAAAAGAATCGTTATATTGAGTTATTACATGGTGAGGAGATATCGCTACAAGACATGTCGGAGCATTTTAAGGATTGTTGGTTACATGATGGTTCTGTGAAGATTAATCGAGATACGATTGGGTTATTTAATATTGCTTCTGAGGATCATCAGTATCATTCTTTGATATTGAGTAGTCAAGATGAACCGACAGTAACAAGAGTTAGGACTAGAGATTTAGTAGTTAAGTATCGTGAAGAAACGAATCAGCATTTTCAGATTAATAAAAAGGTGATTGAAGAAATCTTTAATAAGCATATCTATAAATTTCCAGAAATTGAGCCGAATTTTTTATTTATTCCTTTAGAAGGCCCCTCCCAAGGTAATGTGAGCTATATTAATTTTACTAAGTTAAATGATCTAAGGGCGTTATCTGGTCATGAGACTGTTCTTTCTTTTTGTAATCATCTTGAAATTATCGTGCCACAAAGATTTCAATCCCTTGAACAGCATTTAGAGCGTTCTTTTGAATACTATACGGTTGTGACTTATTTTTCTGATTCTTTTTCAGAACATCGAGAGGTACTGAATTTTTTGACTAACTGGGAAGGCAATTATCCAAGTGTTAAAAAAGAATTAGTTGGTAAAGCCGTTCAAAGAACATCTAAAAATGATTATCGTCGTCTTACCGCAAAGCATCAAACGAAAGAATTGTTCTCAAGTGAAGAGGACACAATGGTTATTGCTGAATTTTTTTTTGATTTATAGGCATGTGCTTTAGAGAAGTTTTTCAGATTATGCTATAGTTAGTATTAGCAAATTAGAGGGTGAAAAACATGGAAATTATACAGTCAATTAGAAAATTAAAAAACAATCATTATAACGTCAAAACAAAATCAGGACGTAAAATCAGAGTATCAGAGGACACTTTAGTTAGGTTTCGTTTGCTTAAGGGTCAAGAAATCGAGGATGACACGCTAACAGAAATTGAAAAAGAAGCAGAGTTGGACATTGGCTATCAATTTGCCTTGTCTTTTTTGAGCTACCAATTAAGATCTGAGAAGGAAATTAAGGATCATTTGAAGAAAAAAGAGATATCTCCTGAAGGGATTTCTTATGTTATCACAAAGTTAAATGATATTAATTTATTAGATGATTTAGTTTTTGCAGAGAGTTATGTTCGAACGGTGATGAAAACGCAAGACAAAGGTCCTCAGAATGTGAAGCAACAGTTATATAAAAAAGGGATTGCTGCTGATGACATCGCAAAAGCGTTAGAATTATTTACGTTTGATGATCAAGAAGAGATGGGAACTCGTTTAGCGATAAAATCTTTAAAGAAGTATCAAAATAAAAGTCATAAAGAACAAATAAACAAAGTTCGCCAGCATTTATTCACAAAAGGTTATAGTGGTGATGTGATTGATCTAGTGATGAGCAGTTTAGAAATTGAAAAAGATGAAGACGATGAGTGGGAAAGACTGGCTGTTGAAGGCGAAAGACTTTGGCGGAGACATCAACGCTTAGATGCTTCAAAGAAAAAACAAAAAATGCGTCAATCTCTTTTTCAAAAAGGGTATGATTTTGATCTTATTAATCGCTTTATAGAAGAGAAAGAGTTGGAAAATGACAATTAATAATCAGCCGATTATCTGGAGTGATATTCAAAAAAGAGAGATGAGTCCAACCTTACTGGAGTGGTATGATCAAGAGATGAGATTATTACCTTGGCGAGAAAATACAGACCCTTACCGTGTTTGGGTATCAGAAATTATGTTACAACAAACTCAAGTTGTGACTGTAATTCCTTACTTTCATCGTTTCTTAGAGTGGTTTCCGACGATTAAAGATTTGGCGGAAGCTGATGAAGATCGTTTACTAAAGGCGTGGGAAGGTTTAGGCTATTACTCACGAGTTCGAAATATGCAGAGTGCGGCGAAGGATATAATGGACCGCTTTAACGGTATGATGCCATCCAATATAACGGATATTTTAAGCTTAAAAGGCATTGGACCATATACAGGTGGTGCGATTGGTAGTATTTCTTACCAATTAGTTGAACCAGCTATTGATGGTAATGTGATGCGGGTGTATAGTCGCCTTTTTTGTTTAGAGGATGATATTGGTGAAGCAAAATCTAGAAAAGTTTTTGATGAAAAAGTTCGTGAAACGATCAGCCAAAAACGTCCAGGAGATTTTAATCAGGCATTGATGGATCTAGGCGCGACAGTCTGCACACCAACTTCTCCTAAGTGTGAGATTTGTCCTTTAAAGGAATTTTGTGTGGCATTTTCTAGGAATCAAACAACTGATTTTCCTGTGAAGAAGAAAAAAGTGAAAACAGTTTCGATGTATTATGTTGCTTTAGCTATTCAAAATGAACTGGGAGAATATTTGTTAACCAAACGCCCGTCAGATGGCTTGCTTGCGAATATGTGGACATTTCCTTTACTAGAAGTGACAAAAGAGGCGCACAGTCAGATAGAAAAAGACTGGAAAAATTATCAGTTAGATATTAAAGAACCTAATTTATTTGATTTTGTTGCTGAAGAGAATCTAACCTTACTCGATGGTAGTATGATGGCTCTTTTAAAGAAAGAAAAACCAGCAGTGATTTGGCAGAAACAACCATTAGGTGAAGTGAAACACGTTTTTAGTCATCGTAAGTGGCACATTTTATTAGCTAAGGGATATCAGATTACTGAAAAAGAATTTATTTTAGCTGAAAATGAACACTGGGTGAAAGAAGAAGACTTTGATAGCTTTGTTTTTCCTAAGCCTCAACAAAAAATGGTGGGTTTATTAGATGAAAAAAGAAATAAATAGTGATAATAAAATACGATATATGATATAATAATTTTGATATTGGTGTAATGAACACCCTAGTGTTAAATTTGGCAAAAAGAGCCAAGGAAAGCAGGGTAATTGAGGAATGCGTGTACCTAAAGAAGGAGAGTTTATAACGATCCAAAGTTACAAGCATGACGGAAGTTTACATCGAACTTGGCGTGACACGATGGTATTAAAAACCAGCGAGTGTTCTATTATTGGGATGAATGATCACACTTTAGTGACTGAGTCTGATGGTAGAAGATGGGTGACACGAGAACCTGCTATTTTGTATTTTCATACAAAATATTGGTTCAATATAATTGCTATGATACGTGAGAAGGGAGTTTCTTATTACTGTAATCTGGCTTCACCTTATGTTTTAGATGAAGAAGCCTTGAAATACATTGATTATGATTTGGATATTAAAGTTTTTCCAGATGGAGAAAAACGTTTGTTAGATGTGGATGAGTATGAAGACCATAGACAAGAGATGAATTATTCAGATGAAATTGATCTTGTATTAAAAGAAAACGTCAAGATATTGGTAGACTGGATTAACAATGAAAAGGGACCTTTTTCTATGGAGTACGTTGATGTTTGGTACGAAAGGTATCAACAATTATCAAGAAGACAGTAAGACTAATCCATCATGTTACGTAGAAAATAAAAAAAGGAAACGTTAGGAATTTTCCTACCGTTTCTTTTTTTTGAATAGAGCAAACCGTTTTTTTCTTCACCTTTTATTTTAAAATTGTTTCTAGTTCGTTGTATTGTTCTTCTGATAGGGCGGCTTTA
>CAUQFM010000144.1:0-4969 GCA_963517295.1 uncultured Vagococcus sp. | reverse complement strand
CCTTTTGAATCACGACTAAAGAAAAAGAGTATCTGGATTAATGTGTAACAATTCACATTAAATGATTGACTTAAAAGAGATAGGGCTTTAAAATAAATAATAATGAGAATCGTTATCAATTTGACGATAGGTACAGAAAAAAAGGAGTGATTGTTTAATGAAAAATCTGATGGATTGTCAGGTCAATCAAGTTTATCGTTTTGAACAATTTAAAGGCGAAAAAGAATATGGACGTCATTTAGTTAATCTAGGTATGGTTAAAGGTGTAGATCTTTATGTTGTGTCTAAAGAAAAAGGGCAGCCAGTTATTTTGGTTTTTAAGGAAACTAGAATTGGTTTAGATGAAATGATTGCTAAAGGCATATATATAGTAGAAAAAGAAAATAATAATGAAAAAACCATGAAATCTTTAGATAATTTACCTATTAATGGGATAGGGACAATCACTAAGATATTAGGAACTGGTCCTCTTAAAAGACATTTAATGGATATGGGATTAACTAAGGGAACGAAAGTCCAAATTACTAAATATGCGCCACTGGGAGACCCGATTGAAATTAAGGTCCGAAATTATGAATTAACACTAAGAAAAAAAGAAGCAGAAATGATTTTAATAGAAAGTGAGCTTGATTGATGAAGACTGAAAAACATGTGGCGTTAGTCGGAAACCCTAATAGTGGTAAGACAAGTTTATTTAATGAATTAACTGGAACGAATCAATCTGTGGGAAATTGGCCAGGTGTAACAGTAGAGCGTAAAAGTGGGCGCTTAAAAGAAGACAATCAAGTGATACTCCAAGATTTACCAGGTATCTATTCTTTATCACCTTATTCCCCAGAAGAAGGTGTAGCCAGAGATTATCTACTCCATGAACATCCTGATAGACTATTAAATATTGTAGATGGAACAAATCTGGAACGTAATTTATACTTAACAACACAGTTATTAGAATTAGGAATTCCAATGGATTTAGCCATTAATATGATGGATGTTGTTAATAAAGAAGGAACGATTATTAATTGTGAAAAGTTGGCTTATGGCTTAGGTGTTTCCGTTTATCCGATTAGTGTTATCAAACGAGATGGCTTAGATAAAATTAAGGAACAAATCACGTCTGATGTTACATTGTCAGAAAAAAATGATAATTATCCAGTTTATGACGACCGCTTAGAAGTTGCGTTAAGTGAAATTAAAAATTTGATTCATGTTTTTGTTCCCGCACATCAATTAAGATGGTTTACAATTAAGCTTTTTGAAAGAGATGTTAAAGTATTAACACAACTATCTTGTTCAGAAGAAATTAAGGACGAAATTGAAGAAATTATCCAAATGACTGAAAAGATTTTAGATGAAGATAGTGAAAGTATTATTATAAATGAACGGTATGAATTTATAAGTCAGCTTGTCGCTCTGAGTACAGTTAAATCTAAAGATTTTAAAATGACATTAAGCGATAAAATTGATCGAGTAGTTACTAATAGATGGTTAGCTTTACCGATTTTTGCATTGATTATGTGGGCAGTTTATTATTTGTCTATTCAGACTGTTGGAACGATGGGGACGGATTGGATCAATGATGTTCTATTTGGAGAATGGGTGCCTAATCACGTCACTCAATTACTGAACAGTTGGCAAATAGATTCTTGGTTACAATCTTTAATATTAGATGGAATTATTGCTGGAGTGGGTGCTGTACTTGGATTCTTACCTCAGTTAATGGTCCTATTCCTATGTCTTTCTTTACTAGAGGATTGTGGCTATATGGCAAGAATTGCTTTTGTTATGGATCGTTTATTTAGACGATTTGGACTCTCTGGAAAATCCTTCATTCCTATGTTAATTGCAACAGGATGTGGTGTTCCAGGTGTTATGGCTAGTCGAACAATTGAAAATGAAAAAGATCGCCGAATGACGATTATGACAACGACCTTCATGCCATGTTCAGCTAAACTACCCATCATTGGTTTAATTGCTGGAGCCTTTTTCCCGACAAGTAGTTGGGTTGCGCCTTCTGCTTATTTTATCGGTATTGGAACTATTGTTTTATCTGGGATCATGTTGAAGAAAACGAGCCTTTTTAGTGGTAAAACAGCGCCTTTTATTATGGAGATGCCGACGTATCATTTACCAAGATTTCAAAATAGTGTGCGTCAAATGATGGATCGCTCTTTATCTTTTGTAAAAAAAGCGGGAACAATTATTTTTGCTAGTTCTGTCATTATTTGGTTTTTAAATACATTTAATTTTAGTTTGCAAATGGTTGAAACAGAAGATAGTATTCTGGCTTCACTTGGAAGAGGTGTTGCATTTGTATTTGCTCCATTAGGTTGGGGAAATTGGCAGACAACAGTTGCGACTATAACTGGACTAATAGCTAAAGAAAATGTTGTGGGGACTTTTGGCATTTTGTATGGTCATCAAGAATTAGCATCGGAAGTAGGAAAAGAGTATTGGCCACTTTTTAGAGAAAGTTTAACGCCAATAGCAGGGTATTCCTTTTTAGTATTTAACCTATTATGTGCGCCTTGTTTTGCTGCTATCGGAGCGATTAGACGTGAGATGAATGATTGGAAATGGACAACATTAGCTATCTCTTATCAATGTATCATTGCATATATTGCGAGTTTTATTATTTATCAACTAGGTAGTTTTTTATTTGAAAATCATTCTTTTGGAATAGGTCAAAGCATTGCAATCGGTTTTGTCTTATTTATTATCTTTTTCTTAGTTAAAAAGCCAGTGAAAAAACAAGAAATAATTGCTAAAGGAATCGAAATTTTATAGGAGGTCATTATGGGAACTTACATATTAGCAGGAATTATATTTATAGGTGTGGGTATTGTTATTTATAAGTATGGAATTAAAAAAGAAAAAATATGTGACTGTTCTTCAGTGGATTGTCCAGTTAAAAAGAAATAGTGTGATAAAAAATATTGTTGAATTAATCAAAAAATCTTAAAGAGTTAGCACTTTGAACTAACTTTTTAAGATTTTTTTGTTTGTTAATAAATAACGGAAAAGTAAATATAGCATTTATTGTCGTATGAATAGACGAAAATCGAAAATAATGAATAGCCAATCTATCGTATACTTTGGATATCAAAGAAAAGCTGGAAAAAGATAGACACTGTAAACGTATTAAGGTATATTAAGTGAACGAAAGAAAAAACGGGCTTTAAATAAATTTATAAAGAGAGGGAATGAAGCGTATGATGGAGGAAAAATATAATCAAATTGAAGTAGAAGAACTTTTTAGTGATGTCATGTTGGAAATCGAAATAGTCGAAAAAATATTTTCAAAAAGTTTGTACTATAAACAGCTTAGCTATAAAGAACAAAAATCTTCAAAGGATATTATTTATTATTTAGGAGAATATATGTTTGATTATCATTTAGAATCAGTAAATACGTGGAGTGAGAGAGCGATAACTGATGTTTTAATCTCTGTTTTTCCTTCTAAAATAGTTGCTAATCATGAGTTTTTTAATAACGTAGAACCTGTTTTAGTTAAATTTTTAGAATTTTTATACTACTCAGAAAAACAAGATAATTGTCTTGATTTAGCTGTAATAGTGAAACAAGTATCTGTATTAATGTTAAACGAAGTGGAAGTAAAATTAAAAGACAGTAATGAAGAAAAAATGTTTGATTTAGGTGAGGAATTGGGTTTAGATATGTCGGATTTAAGTGATCTAGATCGTCTTTATAAATTAGTTGATTTATTTGAAACACCTAAAAAAAAAAGACTAAATTCGGATAAAATAATATATCTGTGTAATTATCAAAAAATAAAATAATAATAGTTATTGAAATCACAAATAGCTAGTGCTATAATAACTTAGTCAGGGCTGTTAGCTCAGTTGGTAGAGCAACGGACTCTTAATCCGTGGGTCGCGGGTTCAAACCCCTCACAGCCCATACATTGGTACACAAGCGTTTTAGACGCTTTGTGTATCTTTTTTTTATGTTATTTTATAGATGGTAGAAAATAAAATGTAAAAAAAGTGTTTTAGAAGATAGAGAAGTCCTTGCTGTAGAAGGATTCTGATGCTAGTATTGATTTATAGTGTAGATGAAATACACTCAATAAAGACCGGTATTATCATACTTTGAAGCATATCGGATTTTTTGATTACTTAAAAATAAGGATTTTAAAAAGAGTAATGTCTACAAGTATGGATAAATCAATACTTGCGAAGATTTTATAAATAAAATAAGCAACTATTCTCTATATAGGAGGTAAAAAATGGCAAGAGCAGAGTATCAAGGAAAAGAGAACGGTCTCTTTAAATATAAATTTTATTACGTTGACCCTATTAAACAAGATAAAAAAGGAAAATCCAAAAGGTATAGTAAAATTGAGAAATTTGAAAATAAAAATGAGTATAAGGAAAGAATTTTTTATTATGAAAAATTAGAAAATGATAAAACAATAAAACATAATTTTAATGAGGTTATTGACAAATGGTATGAAGATTTTGCTATAGGAAAGTTTAAAAATATTAAAGACCAAAATTCTACTTTAAAATATATACGTCCTTTTTTCAAAGAAGTAAATATTGAAGATATTAAAGTAGTGAATGTTAATAATTTTTTAAATGAAATTAGAAATAGTAGACGTGACAAACAAAGCCCAGGAAAACAGAAAAGTGGAAAGGTTAGTGAATCAACGGTAAAGAACTACTATGCAACCCTATCAAGCATTTTTAAATTTGCAACAAAATTGGGTTATGTAGAGGTAAATATAATGCCTTCTGTGGATAAACCTAAAATTTACGTGAATGAAATTGAGTATGTACCTGAAGAAATTAGAGAAAATTATTGGAAAATAGTATTTAAATGTTTAGCCGATGAAACAGAAAAAAATAAAAATAATAAACAGCGTGCTTTTCAAAAGAAGCAATTTGAATTATTAATACTATTCGCATTGAATACTGGAGTAAGGGTAAGTGAATTAGCAGGCTTAAGG
>CAUQFM010000143.1:0-5042 GCA_963517295.1 uncultured Vagococcus sp. | reverse complement strand
TTATTTACTCCTCCAAAGTAAATAAACAACTCCTTTTTTGCTCCTAGCATAGGCTGGGGGCTTTTTTATTACATTTTTGAAAGTATAGACTTCTTAAAATCATAAAAAACAACAAAAAATTTTTTTCCGTTCTTTTTTATGATAATATAAAGACATACTTAATTAAAAAGGAGTTTTTCGATGTTAAATTCTTATCAAGACTATTGGAAAAAATATGTTAATTTTGGTGGTAGATCAACTTTAGCAGATTATTGGTGGGTTGCTTTATGTAATTTTATTATAGGTATTCTTTTATTCATGTTGTTTGTTATCTCTTTTAGAGGATTTAATGATATTCAGTCTAGTGATTTTAACCCAATATCACTTACTTTCGTCATTCTCTCAAGTGTATTTTTTTTAGCTACTATTATCCCAAACATTTCACTTGTTGTTCGCAGACTAAGAGATGCTGGATTTCATTGGGGTTTGATTTTCCTAAATTTTATTCCTTATATTGGTGCATTAGTAGTTTTTATCCTTTGCCAATTTCCAAGTAAAGAACCTATCAATCAAGATAATTTCTACAATAAAAACCAAACAGATTTTTAACTGTTTGGTTTTTTACGTTTTAAAGTATAAACTGTCTGATCTGTATCAAAGCTATTAAAACTGACAAAAAGACAATAAAAGTCACGATTCCTAACAACCATGGTTTTATACTTAGTTCTTCTTGCTTTTTTTCTGGTAATTGACGATAAGCTAAAAAACTCAAAATGCTACCAATCACATTAAACATAATTAACTGTTGGAAAATAGAAAACATTAAAAAATAACGTTTGGCTACCAAAGTGTTATCACTCTGTTTATCTAACATCATATAGGTCATGGATTGAATGATTAATAAAAAACTGACTAACATTCCCATGGCAAGTAATGGATTATCTATCTTTAAAGTCTGTTCCATTGTGGTGTTATTTTTTAAACTCATCATAAAAAAATATAAACCAAATAAAAATGGAATAAAGAACCAATAACCAATCAATAGTTTTTCATAATTTATTTTCTTTTTAAACAGTATCATCCAATCCCTCCAAATAATAGCCATATGTCATATATGATCTTATGACATAATCAAAAACCATGTGCATCGTTAAAAATGACACCATCTCAATGCCATCTCTCACACCTAATTCTGTCATATAATAAACCAGTCGATGATTAGCATGTTGCGATAAAAAATTATTTCCTGATCGAGTGACAGAAATAATTGGTATTCTTTTAATATTAAGTTCTAAAATAGTATCTTTTAAGACTCTCGTTTCACCACTCAACGAGGAGATGAAAATGCAGTCTTGGTTTGTAATCATTGGAAGTGTCATCTCTAATTCTGTCTGATTAGGAATCACAATAACTCTCTTACCACAACCAATTAATTGCTTTGAAAATTCTTCCACAGATTTACGTTGTGAAAAGCCAGTCCCATAACAATATATAATGTGACTAGAATCTAGAGTTTCCAAAATACCTGTCATATCGTGATGATTTAATTCATTCAGTGTTTTTGATAAATCTGCAGATTGACTTTTAATCAAATCCACATCTTCTTTCATAAATTTTTTGTTTGCTTTATTACGTTTTAACGAAAATCTAAATTCTGAATAACCAGAAAAGCCTAATTTTTTCATTAATCTGATGATTGTTGATTTTGAAATATAGGTTTTTCTGCTTAATTCATCTATCGTTAATTGATCAATTTTATCTTGATTTTCTAATACAAAAGATAGAAATTCTTTATCTAACTCACTTAGCAACTTGAAATTTTTATTAATCAATTCCATCAATTCCATCTAGTCATCTTCCTTTTTTCCATAATATCTTTATTATACCGTTCAATAAGTATTTACCAAAGAATATAGAATGGAATCATAGAAATTAATTAATGCAATTCTGGCCAAAAGTCTTTATTAACTTCTAATAAATCATCCAACAATTCTTTAGCAATCCTTGCATTTGGAACTGTCCGAGATAAAATTAGAGCTTGCCATAATTTTTGATACGAATTTTCTGCCCAAGCTTCTACAACCAATTTTTCAACAGCTACTTGTTGTTCCATCATTCCTTTTTGGAATCGAGGAATACTACCTTGTACAATGGGTTCAGGTCCATTCACACCTACAATACAAGGAACTTCCACCATCGCTGTTTCATCAAAGTTTACGACTGCTCCTTTATTTTCAACAATCAGTAACATTCTTTCATGAGTGTTATAGGCAATCGCACGAGCTAAATCGACAATATAACTAGCATGCTCATCAATTTCTAAAGTCATTCCCTTTGATGTGCCTCGCTCCACTATTTTGTCACATTCACCGAAGACATGTTTTTCACGACCATCCATCACTTGGTTAGCACGTGTATAATTTGGATCTTCATGTTCCATAGCATCTTGTGGGTATAGATAATATTTTAAATACGTATTTGGTAATGTTTCTGGGTCAACAGCGTATAAATCTTTTGCTTTAGCAAAGGTGTCCATCCAACTGACATCCACATGTTGCGACGCTTCAACTTCTTCTAATAATGAATAACCATGCTGACTAACATGTTTTTTGATTTGTGGCATCAAATCATTTCCTTCTAAATCACGAATATCTGTCCACCAACCAAAATGATTTAATCCATAGTAACGAACAACCATCTCTTTACGAGATTTTAAACCAATTGATTGTGCCATCCGTTCTTCAATTCCAACAGGCATATCACAAATATTAATAATTTTAGAATAGGGTCTTAATTTCCTTGTTGCTTCAGCCACAATTGCTGCTGGGTTTGAATAGTTTAACATCCAAGCTTCTGGGGAATAACGTTCCATATAATCAATTATTTCTAAAACACCACCAATAGAACGCATACCATAAGCAATTCCTCCAGGACCACACGTTTCTTGTCCCACAACTCCGTGCTTCATTGGAATCTTTTCATCTTTTTCTCTCATGGCATACAGACCAACTCGGATATGAGCCATTACAAAATCAACATCAGTAAAAGCTTCTTTAGGATTGGTCGTTGATATAAAGCTAATATCCGGTGCTTTTTCGTTAATAATAATACGACACGCATCCGCAATATGATTCTGTCTTTCTTCTAAATTGTCATAAAATTTAATTTGTCTAATCGGTAATCGGTCCAAATTATCTAATAACATTAAAACAATCCCTGGAGTAAACGTACTCCCACCACCAGCAATGACGATTGAAAATTTTTTCATTTTTAAAGACTCCATTCTAATTTTTATAGTATTTTTTCAAATTGTTCTCTAACTTGTGGAACATCTAATCCAACAATTATTTGGAAAGCATTTCCTTTACGAACTACCCCATGAGCGCCACCTGCTTTAAACTCTGCATCAGCATGCACTTGGCTTTCGTCCTTCACTGTAATTCTTAAACGGGTAGCACAATTGGCTACTTTTTCAATATTTTCCGAACCACCAAGAGCCTCTAAAAAGATAATGGCACGATCCATATAAATTGATTGTCCTTCATCTCCTGCTATGTCACCTTCTTTTTGCGCTTGTTTTTCTTTAAATTCTTTTTTACTGTACAATTTAACATCTGCTCCAGTTAATTCACGACCAGGTGTTGGAATGTTAAATTTTAAAATAATGAATCTAAAAATCAAGAAATAAATAACCGTAAATGACAAACCAATAAGTAATTGAGTAAAAATCATTCCTTTATGATTCGCAAATAAAGGGATCCAGTTTTTAGCTAGTAAATCGATAAAACCTCCACCCATATCTCCGACAACACCAAAAGCATACATTGTTGCTGACATTGTCGCTGCTAACACAGCATGAAGAGCAAACAATGGTGGAGAAATAAATAAGAACGTGAATTCAAGAGGCTCTGTAATTCCCGCTAAAACAGCAGTTAAGGTTGTTGGAATTAAAATCGCTAGCACTTTTGTTCTGTTTTCTGGTTTAGAAGTAAAATAAAAGGCTGCTGCTATTCCCGGTGTAGCAAATATTTTAGAATTTCCATGTAAAGCAAAAGCACCTTCTGGGAATAGTTTCTTCATTGGCTCTGTACTTTGAGAAAACTCGTTGAGATGAGCCATCCAGTATTTTGAAATTCCCTCTTCTACGACTGCTGGTCCAAAAACAAAAGGTGTATAGATAAAGTGATGCAATCCTGTTGGAATTAATATTCTCTCCAGAAAAGTGTATAACCAAACTCCAAATACACCTGAACTGGCTAAGAAGCCTTGCATCGAACCAATTCCCATTTGAATCTTAGGCCAGATAAGGGCTGTAATAAAAGCCACTGGTAACATGACGAAGAAACCAATAATAACAACAAAAGATGAGCCTTGAAAAATTCCAAGAAAATCAGGTAATTTTGTATCAAAGTAACGATCATGGATATAAACAACAATAGCAGAAATAATAATCGCACCGATGATCCCTGTATCTAATGTCTTGATTCCACCTAATAATTTCAAGCCACTTTCGCCACCTACTTCTTGAGCAAAATCAACACCGAAAAATGAGCCAAAATGTTTTAACATACCGCTAACAAAGTAGTTAAACGTTGTATAGACAACAAAAGCTTCCATAGCAGCTCTTGCATTGGCCTTTTTAGCCAACCCAATTGCTAAACCTATAACAAATAGTAATTCCATTTGATTAAAAACTGTCCATGCACCATCTTCGATAATCGACCAGATACTGAACCATGTTGTCCCCTCTGTTGCAATACTCCCAACTAGCATTGGGTTTTTAAAAATAATACATAAAGCTACCATAATACCTGAAAAAGAAAACAATAAAACGGGGGTAAACATTGCGCCACCAAAGCGCTGCACTTTTTCCATCATAAAAATTTTGCACTCCTCTCGTTTTTCTATAAATCTATTATTGATTTAAAAAAACTTTTAAGCAAGCGGTTACATAACAACAGTAACTTTTACCGCACAAAAAAACCAAAGTATCATCCACCGACACTTTGGTTTCATTTCTTCTTTATTTTTCTTCTTCAATCACAAATTTTAAGCCTTCTAAA
>CAUQFM010000142.1:0-5198 GCA_963517295.1 uncultured Vagococcus sp. | reverse complement strand
TAATAATATTTTTATTTGACTTAAGTTATTACATTCGTATATTGGACTGTCCTCTCCACTTATGTCCGAAAAGTTGTTTAACCAAATAGAATCAATGCCAATTCGGTTTGCTCCTCGAATATCAGAACTTAAACTATCACCAATCATTAACACTTTAGAAAGATCTGTTATTCCTTCTTGATTAAAAATAGTATCAAAAAAACGTACATCTGGTTTTTCAAATCCAACTTCTTCTGAGATATATAATTCTGTGAAAAAAGAACTCATTTTGGCATTTTTTAAACGTTGTCTTTGCGTTCTTCCCACTCCGTTTGTTCCTGCATAAATAATATAACCTGATTTTTTTAGCTCAGTTAGTAATTCAATAGCATCTTTCATGACATCATTTCTACTCTCTAATAATTTGCGATAGTCATCATCAACTGTTTTTCCGTCTACTAAAACACCTTTTGTTCCAAAAAATTTAGTAAATCTTGTTTCTAGAACTATTTCTTTTTTGATTCGACCTTCTTCCAATTTTGTCCAAAGTTCGTGATTAATTTCCTTATACTCAGCTAACGCTTCATCGTTGAAAATGATGCCGTATTTTGTGAATAATGCCTTTAATGCGTGATACTCTGATAAACTAAAATTTAATAACGTATTATCCAAATCAAATATTAAATATTGATATTTTTTCATAACGATTCTCCTATAAACTCTTATTTATAATGACGAGGTGTGTCACTGATTTTTCTCTTTTCATCACTCTGTTTTTTATTATACTGTTTCAAAACTTCTGGATCCAAAGAACGTGTGCCTTTTTTAAAATGAATCGTTTCTGTTTCAGCTTCACAAGCTGTTTCATAATACCATTTTTTCCATTTTAAAAATGATAACATCGCTTCTAAAGATTCTATTTTTTCTTCTAATGCTTGTTCTTTTTCTGTGAAAAATTCTTTTCTTTCTATTAAAGTTGAATCTCCCATCATCGTCCATTTTACAAATTGACCAATTTCTTTAACAGGAACATCTGAAAGTTTTAAACATTGAATAACTTCTAAATATTTCAAATCTGTTTCACTAAATGAACGATGACCAGATTCGTTTCTTTTAACGAAAGGTAGTAAGCCGATTTTGTCATAATATCTTAATGTATCTGTGGAAATATGGGTTATTTTAGATACTTCACCGATTGTATACATTTTTTCACTCTTTTCTCTTGACTTGGAGTTAACTCCAGGGGTTATTCTCTTATTAGATTCAATTAAATATAAGGATGTGTTAGAAAAATGTCAACTAAACCACTAATCGTAATCACAGGTGCAAGCTCAGGATTCGGCGCTAAAACCGCTCAACTATTTAACTCTAAAGGATTTCCACTATTATTACTAGCTCGTCGTACAGACAAAATTAAAGAACTTCCTTTAAATTTTGATAATGTTCTGATTGAAAATGTCGATGTAACTAATAAAGAAGAACTTCAAAAAGCTATCACTAAAGCCGAAGCTATTTATGGTCCAACTGATTTATTAGTAAATAATGCTGGAATTATGCTTTTAGGTAATATTCTTGAACAAGATGAAAACGAATGGCAAAAAATGCTACAAACCAACGTTATCGGAGTCTTAAATGGAATGAAAGCTGTCTTAGGCAATATGATTGAAAAAAATCATGGAACAATTATCAACGTTTCTTCTATTGCTGGATTCAAAGCATTTCTTGATCACGCTGCTTATGCGGCTAGTAAATTTGGAGTCCACGGTTTAACTGAAACTATTAGACAAGAAGTAGCTGATAGTAATGTCCGTGTCTCATTAATCTCTCCTGGTGCAGCTGAGACTGAACTTTTAACTCATGTAACTAACCAACAATCTTTTGATGATTATGTTTCTTGGAAAGAAAGTATGGGCGGTCTGACTTTAGATCCTCAAAAAGTAGCAGAATCAATTATGTTTATTTACGAAATGCCACAAGAAGTAACAATTAGAGAAATTTCAATCGCCGCAACAAAACAACAAGCCTAAACAATGTGGTGAAAAAGGCGTTCTGCTTCATAACAAAATAAAAAAGAGAGACTGACATTTTTTTGTCAGTCTCTTCTTACGTTAAACGCTAAATCTAACGATTTGTTTTTGAAATACTCTTATATTAACCATCGAATAGGTAATAAATACTTGAATCACGCACATAATACTTGAGCTAATAATACGAGCTGGTAAAAAAGCAAAAACTGCATTCCCTTGCATCATATACAACCATAAAGTATTAAGAGGAAGGCTTAACATAAAGGTCACAATAACATTCACTAGAATAATTCGAGTGAGTGTTAAATCTTTTTTATGATAAAAAAGACTGTAAATAATTCCAGCTAAAAGAGCTGTTAATGTAAATCCTGGAAAATATGCTCCTCCTGCTGGAAATAGCATAGCACCAATAAAGTCACATAAAGCGTTTGCTGATCCAGCGATGATTGGACCAAATAAAATAGCCATAATCACAACTGGAATAAAGAAAAAGCTAATTTTGACAAATCCGGTTGTAATTGATAAAAATTGTGACAAGATAATTCTCAGGGCCATTAATACCCCCATTAAAGCAATTGTCTTAGTCGTAAAAACTTGTTTTTCCATTCTAGCATCTCCTTTTTTAGATAGAGTTGCTACATCCAATATGCAGCGAATGCGAAAATAATGTCGCAAGTGCTCCTCTAGCACTTTTCGTCCAGTGAGCTACATCCCATCACACTGGCACTTGACGCTTTATTTCCTACTCTGTTTTCTTTTACATTAAAACTATATCATATTATTCAGCAATTACAATAAAGGGGATTACAGTCAATTTTCCGACAAATTTTGAAGTTCTTTAAGCAATAAAATAGCCGTACTTCTGTTAGTCGCCAACGGAATTTCATAGACGTCACTTAGACGAATTAAAGCGCTAACATCTGGTTCATGAGGTTGCGCTGTTAACGGATCTCTTAAAAACATAATCATGTCCATCTCACCTTCCGAAACTTTTGCTCCTATTTGTTGATCTCCACCCAATGGACCTGATTTGAAACAATGGATCCTTAACTTGGTTTGCTCCATGATTTTAGACCCTGTCGTTCCAGTAGCAAATAACTCATGTTTAGCTAAAACTGTTTCATATTTCCGGGCGATTTCAATGAGATCTTTTTTCTTTTTGTCATGAGCAATTAACGCTATTTTCATAAAAACACTCCTTATTTATTTTTTAGTCATTTTGACATAAATGATTGGTCACTTTTAACATTGTAAGCGTATTACATTTTCCATTATACTCTATATAACAAATGAAGCGAAAGAAGGAAATTCGACATGGTAGAAATAGCATTAAAACATATACATAAAAAATATGATGGTAACCCAAATTATTCAGTAACAGACTTTAACTTAGAAATCCAAGATCAAGAATTCATCGTTTTTGTTGGCCCATCAGGATGTGGTAAATCAACAACATTACGTATGGTTGCTGGTCTTGAAGATATTTCAGAAGGTGAATTATGGATTGGAGACCGCATGGTAAATGACGTTGCTCCTAAAGACCGTGATATCGCAATGGTTTTCCAAAACTATGCTCTATATCCTCATATGACAGTTTTTGACAACATGGCTTTTGGTTTAAAACTTCGTAAATACGACAAAGCAGAAATCCAAAAACGTGTCGACAATGCTGCTGATATTTTAGGTTTAACTGAATACTTACAACGTAAACCAGCTGCTTTATCTGGTGGACAAAGACAACGTGTGGCTTTAGGCCGTGCTATCGTTCGTGATGCAAAAGTATTCTTAATGGATGAACCTTTATCAAACTTAGACGCTAAATTACGTGTGGCAATGCGTGCTGAAATCGCAAAATTACACCGTCGTTTAGAAACTACTACTATTTACGTTACCCATGACCAAACAGAAGCCATGACAATGGCTGATCGTATCGTTATTATGAAAGACGGTTTCATTCAACAAATCGGAACACCAAAAGAAGTATATGACACACCAAATAATGTTTTCGTCGCTGGATTTATCGGTTCTCCTGCAATGAACTTATTCAACGTTACTTTAGGTGAAGATGGTTACATCACAGATGGCGATCATTTACGTCTACAAGTACCAGAAGGTAAATTTAAAGTTCTTAAAGAAAAAGGCTATGCTGGTAAAAAAGTTGTCTTTGGTCTTCGTCCTGAAGATATCCATAGTGAACCAATCGTAAAAGACGCTTCTCCACACAGTATCGTTTCTTCTGAAGTAGTAGTATCTGAACTATTAGGTGCTGAAACAATGCTTTATACTCGTACAGGTCAAACAGAATTCATCTCTAAAGTAGATGCTCGTTCTGCTTATATCCCTGGTGAACAAATCGAACTTGCTTTCAACTTAAACAAGAGTCATTTCTTTGATGCTGAAACAGAAGAAGTGATTCGTTAATTAAATTTATTCAAAAAAAGAGACTGACTCAAATTAAATTGATGTCAGTCTCTTTTTGAATAAATTTTAGTAATAGAAGATAAAAAGTCTGCTTCCCCTATTTTTCATTTAGCTTTAATTTGTTTTGCCGCCAAGTACACCGGTAATTTAAATTTCGTTCCTATTTTTTCTGCGATTGAAAAAGCAATCGTAAAATCAACTAGGCTATGAATAAAGCCACCTATCCCAACAAATATAATCACACTCATGAAAAATCCTGACGTATAGGTTTCAGCTGATAACTTACCATTCATAAAGAAGACCGTCACAACTAATGTCTCACAAACCGCATGAATTAAGCCAATCACTATGTTAAATGCTACCATTTTTTTAGGTGAACTGATAATATTTGGCTTTTTTGATAAATACCAGCCGCCAATAAAAGCAAAAATCACATGTGATAAAGCTCTAATCGCAATAATAAATGGAGTGGTTAAAAAGAAACCAAAAGCTGTTCCTAAAGCTACTAAAACTGCCACTGTAGGAGATACGAACATTGCTAAGAATACCGGCACATGACTTGCTAATGTATAAGAAGCTGGTCCTAACACAATTTTTATAGGCATAACCATGGGTATCATAATTCCTAATGCAATCAAAAGCGCTGCATAGGTTAATGATTGAACTGAATTTTTTCTCACTTTTATTCATCTCCAACATCTTTTTTTAACTATGATAACGAGTGAACAGACTTTTGTCAACGAACATTATTTATGAACTATGCTTCTTTAT
>CAUQFM010000141.1:0-5229 GCA_963517295.1 uncultured Vagococcus sp. | reverse complement strand
AGAGAGCGGAATCCAGAGAGGACACGGCAAAAAATTCTGGATGTATCTCGTGAACTTTTTCTTGAAAAAGGTTATGACGATACGTCAATTCAAGATATTATTGATGGATTGGGTGGCATGACAAAAGGTGTCATTTACCATCATTTTTCATCTAAATTTGAAATTTTTGAAACGATAATGGCATCGAGTTCTAGTTCTACCTTAAAATTTGAAGGTGAAACAGGTTTTGAGAAACTTCAAAATGGGATAAAAATTTCTTTTGAAGATTTTGATAAGCAAGCGATTGGTTACTCTGCAACGGTGACGTTAAGAAGTCCTCGAATTTTAGGGGAGCAGTATTTAATGATTTTTGATGAAATCGTACCAGAGCTTAAAAAAATTGTGGATGCTGGTGTGGAAGATGGTTCAATCAAAACGGATTTTCCAGAAGAAATTACTGAATTGATGATGTTAACTTTAAACTTATGGATTGGGTTTCGTTTTGCCATTTTGTCTGAAGAGGAGTTAAACCGGAAAATGTTATTCTGTAAAAAAATGTTTGAAGGTTTGGGTGTCCCTTTGATTGATGAGGAAATTTTAGAGGAAACCAAGTTATTATTTAGAAAATTAAAAAAGGAATAGTATTAGTGCTATTTTTTTTGAATTATACATACCAATAGTATGTTAAAAAAGAAGCGAGGTTTAATTTATGGAAAAGTACAATATGAAATTATTATTAGGAAGCCAGTTATTTTCAGTGATAGGAACAGGGATGATTCAATTTGCAATTGCTTTATATGTTTTAGATTTAACGAAGTCAGCGTTGACTTTCAGCATTATAGCATCGATGGCGATTGTTGGAAAATTAATTTGTTTACCAATATGTGGCATTTTAGCGGATCGCTTGCCGAAGAAAAGTTTATTGTTAACCATGGATATTTCTTATGCCATTTTAACAGTGGGGCTAATTATTTTTAGTAAGATCAGTCAATCAATATCACCTATTGGGATTATATTAGTGATTTTAGGATTGGTGTCAGCTTTTGAAACGCCTGTGGTTCAATCGACTATTCCATTAGTATGTAAGAAAGAAGAAATTCCTCAAGCAAATGGTATGGTAAGTTCTGTGGGAATTATTGGGAATATCATCGCACCGATTATGGGAGCTGTTCTGTATAATTTTAATGCCATTTATAATGTGTTTTACGTGAGTATCTTTTGTTACTTGTTAGCGATTATTTGTGAAGGGATTTTAAAATTAGAGAAGAGTAAAAAATCAACGTATCAAGGTAATGTCATTGAAATTGTCCAGTATGATACTAAGGAAATCTTATACTTTCTTAAGCAAAATAGTATCGTGGTAAAGATTTGTTTGATTGCTTTTTTATTAAATTTTTTAATGACATCATTTATTCAAGTGCTAGTACCATACCTTGCCCGAGTTCAAATGCTGGTGAGTGATAAGCAGTTTGGTTTGATGAATACGATATTTGCGATTGGCGGCTTAGTTGGGGCGATTATCTATAGTGTGTTTGGCAAACAATTAATGAAAATTAGTCTAGTTATGTTGTTAAATATTGTGGCAATTTTATTTGGCTGTTTGGTTATTCCGTACTACTATTTATCGCAATTCGATAGTGCTTTTGTGGTAATGGTTGCTTTTGTAACGCTTATCTTGTCTCTTGTGACGATGATTTCAATTCAACTAGTTGTTTATGTTCAGTTAGTGACAGAACAAAAATTGTTAGGTCGAGTGATGTCTTTTGTCATGATTGTATCAACGTTAGCAATTCCAGTAGGACAAGTATTATTTGGGTTTATCGGCAATTATTTAACACCAACTTTAACAGCAATTGTTTGCCTGGTTATTACTGGTTGTACACTTATTATCGCTTTTCTAGGTCGCAATATTTTTAGAACAATTCAAAAGACTTCCCTTGAAAATCAAACGTTCTTGCCAACTGAAAAATAAACCGCTATGATAAAGATTAAATAACTAATGTTAGGGGAGTTAAAATGGAGGAGTTTCAGCAAGTAGTGGCAATGTACCAAAAGCAGAAAAAATATGAGAGAAATGTTATTATTTTATCTATTTCATTAATGATTGTAGCTAGTATTTTTGTTGCAATAGATGTGGTTAGAATTAATCCGTTCATCGTTTATTTGGTGGGAATGGGAATTGTTTTGTTATACACATTGAAAAAGCGAGTGGCTAGTAAAAAGTATGATCAGCTTCAAAAATACTTGAAATTAAATAACTTAGAAATCAGTAAAAATAAAGAGTTGGTATTCTTTATAGATTATCAGTTAGGGCAATCTTTTAATGAAGAGTTAAAGTCTAAGATAAAAAATGAAAAGTTAGCCAAAAAAATAGTAGATATTGAATTTTTATATGAATCATTGGCAAAAAATTAATAAAAAGGAGTTCGTAAAATAAAATGAAATTAAAACAAACATTGTTGGGAATTATTTTGTCGTTTACAATAGCGGGTGCAGTAGCGACTTCTGTTAACAGTGATGCTTATCAAAAAATTTATGATAAACAAAATCAACAAGAAATTTTAGTCAAAAAAGCATTGGATTCAGAATTTATAGCTACTGATGATAAAGAGAAATTAGAGAATGATTTAAAAGAATTTACAGAAGCAAAAACATCTCAAACCAAAAAATCTCTAGATCGATTGATTGATCAAGAAAAAGAAAATTTAGAAAAAACTCAGACTAATTTGACTGTTACGGAATCTAAAGTAGCTAAAAAAGAGTTAACAACACTACAAAAAAATATCACAGATATTCAAAAGAAAAGCCAAGAAAGTTTTGTGTTAAATGAAGATACAAAGAACGCTGAAGACTTAAAAAGTGAAGTAGCTAAGCTAACCTCCGCAGAAAAAGTTAGACCGATTCGATTAGTAGCGACTAAAGCAGATGATTTATCAAAGGAAATGTCAGAAAATCAAGCAACTACTAAAAAAATTGTTGAGGAATTAAAAGGATTTAAGAAGCAGTCGGAGGAGTTAGGGAAGAAAAAATATATTAATGAAGGTGATAAAAAAGCTTTAGAGAAAGATAGTAAAGAAAATAGTCACTTCTTTAAAGATGCAGATAACTTAGACACTGTAAAAAAAAGACAGGAAGACTCAAAAAAATTAATCACAGATGTTGATACGAAACAAAAAACAACGGAGTCAGATTTTAAAGAGAATGAAGCAAAATCACGTGACTTACTTGCTTCATCAGAAAAACTTTTAGCAGAAGGTCAACTTAATGAGACAGAGTCTACTAAATTAAAGGATCAAACTAATAAACTAAAATCTTCTTTAGAATTAAAAGATTATCAACCAGGAGATTTAGGTTCTGAATATATCACTCAAAAATCAGAATTTGATCAACAACTAAAAGTCAGTGACCAAAGAATAGAAGAAGCCAATAAAAAGGCAGAAGCAGAAGCTAAAGAGCAAGCGAGAAAAGAGGCTGAAGCTCAGAAAAAAGCTGAAGCGGAGTCAGCAGGCCCAACTCTAGTAGGTGAATGGCATCAAGCACCACCAGGTAAAAAATTCTTAAAATCACAAAGTGGAAAAACATATGGTCAAGTAAAAAATCCAGGAAACTTTAATTTAATCACAACTGAAGAGGCAGCTAATTACAGTCCAGGACATGGAAATGGTTCTGCCAAACAATAACATCTTAGAGAAGCTGACTAGAAATTAAGTCAGCTTCTTTTTTGTATTGTTAGTCTATGGTATTTTTTATTTCTCTGAAAAAAGAGTTATCATAAATTGAATTGGTAATAAATTGGAGTAGATTTTTCCATTGTTGTTGATTATAAATATTTTCAAAATGAAATCTTTTAGCGTGAGAAATATTACCTTCATAAGTATCTGAAATAATGATATCTGCTTCATTAGGGTTGTGAACAATCGAGATTGAATCAGAACTAAAGGTACTGGTTAAGCAGTGGCTAATTAAATCTCCAGAGTGAATATTTTCTGTAAACTGAATAAAAATAGTCGTTTTTAACGGTTGTGTATTTATATCATAGATAAAATGTAAAATATAACTTAATTCAGCTATTTTTTCTGGAGATACTTTAGGAAAATTGGCTATAAAGTGTGGGTCGTCTAATATTTTTTTTATTATTTTTTCATTATTATTAAAACTACTGGTTGCAAATGAATAAGGGTCTTTTAATTCTGAATTATTTTTAAAAAGAATAGATAAATCAAAATCAACATATTTTAAACAAATGAGATTAATCAGTAGAAGGTAATAGGACTTTATATAGCCAGTTTCTGTAAAGTTGAAATTAGCTGCTGCTGAAAAATAATTCAAAATTTGTTCTGTTTGACGAGCGATTTTTAGCTCAGATTGTTGGTATTTTTTTACAATATCATATTTTTTTTCGTAGGTATCAATATCATAAATAGTTGCTCTAATAATGAAACAAAATAAATTAGATTCGTATGTAATAATATCGTTACTAATTAATTTATTAGTGTTGTTTAGGACAAAATTGTTTTCTTCAAAAAAAACGATATCTTCTGCTAAATTTTTATGAATAGTTAGAAATTTATTGTGGATAGTCATTCGATAAAGCGTAATGCCTTGAATCATTTTTAGTCGCATGATTTGTGAAGAAGAAAGTGATCTTACAGAGAGTAAGTTTGTTGTTATATTATCTAAATCTAAAAATGAAATCGGCATTTTAACGCCAAAAGGATTATCTTTATTAATTTTATTTTCAAATAAAATCATTTTATACAGAAAAAATCTAATGCTAGATTCTTCTCCTTTAAAACGACCATCTTGAAAGAAATTAATTTCAACATTAAAAGGTTTAGTTACTTCATTTAATGTGGATATTTTACTATAGATAGTAGAAGGTGAAAAATTTAAGTCATTAGAAATTTGAATAATCGATTTATCTGTTTGAATGACTTCTTTAAATGTTAAAAAAAGGGAACTATTCTGTATGTAGTATTCTTTCATTTTATTTATCAAGTAAGCATTATCTTCCACTCTGTTAGGAGAGATAGAATAATTATTATCTTTTGAAATAACAAGGCAGACATCGGTAAAAACATCAGCTAGGTCTTTCTCGAGCTCCGCAATATATCTAAAAGTTGTGTTTTTTGAGACATCAAAGGAATGCATGATGTCTTTTAGAAAAACGCGCTTTTTAGAAGTTAATATAGTGTTTAAAATACTGACTTTTATAATCTCTTTTTTAGTAACAAAATAATTCATCATCAT
>CAUQFM010000140.1:0-5381 GCA_963517295.1 uncultured Vagococcus sp. | reverse complement strand
AAAGTTGCGCTAATGTGAGCCTTCATTTTGGGACATTTTAACTTTCGCTTGACATTATTTTTTAGAAAAAGACACATCTTTGAATGTTTCATAAAATTGTGTGTTTGAATCAGTTTTTTTCAACATCGTTAAGAATTGATTCGTAAATTCAATCGAATCACCTTTCATATGACGTCTAACTTTCCAAATTTCTTCTAAGTAATTAGGTGCAATTAATAATTCTTCTTTTCTTGTACCCGAACGTTTAATATTAATTGCTGGGAAGACACGTCTCTCAGATAACTCTCTTGAAAGATGTAGTTCCATATTACCCGTTCCTTTAAATTCTTCATAGATCACATCATCCATACGGCTACCTGTGTCAACTAAAGCTGTTGCTAAAATTGTCAAACTACCGCCTTCTTCAATGTTTCTTGCAGCTCCAAAGAATCGTTTAGGTTTATAAAAGGCGGCTGGATCAATTCCCCCACTTAATGTTCTACCACTTGGAGGAATAACTAAGTTATAAGCTCTTGCAAGTTTTGTGATACTATCCATTAAGATAACAACATCTCGCTTATCTTCAACTAATCGAAGCGCACGCTCTAAAACAAGTTCCACAACTTTTGTATGGTTTTCTGGTTTTTGATCGAAAGTAGATGAAACGACTTCACCTTTGACACTTCTCTCAATATCAGTGACTTCTTCAGGACGTTCATCAATTAAGAGAACTATTAACTCTACATCTGGATAATTTTTACTGATACCATTAGCAATTTCTTTAATAACACTTGTTTTACCTGCTTTTGGTGGAGCAAGAATTAAACCACGTTGACCAAAACCGACTGGTGCAAAGATATCTATCATTCGTGTTGCAAGTCGTGTTTTATGTGTTTCTAATTTAATTTGTTTGTCAGGATATAAGGCTGTTAACGCTGGAAAATGAGGGCGTTCCTTTGCTTCTTCTGGGTTTTTCCCATTAACACTTTCCACATGCATTAAACCATAATATCTTTCTGACTCTTTAGGAGGACGTGCTTTACCAGCAACTTTGTCTCCATTTCTTAAACCAAAACGTCTAATTTGAGACGTCGAAATATAGATATCTTCTTTACTAGGTGTGTAATTAATTGGTCTTAAGAAACCATAGCCATCTTGAGAAACAATATCAAGAACACCTTCCATTAAAAAGAATCCCTGTTTTTCAGCTTGCGCCCGAATAACAGCTAAAGATAATTCTTTTTTATTCATTTGACTATAATAAGGAATTTTATATTCTTTTGCATAAGCGTAAATATCTTTTAAAGTTTTATTTTCCAATTCGCCCATTGTTAAATAATCGCGCATCTACGTTTACTCCTCTTCTTCCATCCAAATATCCGCACCAAGATTAGTTAATTTCCCGATGATATCATCATAACCACGTAAGATATTTTCAACATTTGAAATTTTAGTCGTACCTTCTGCCATAATTCCAGCAGTTACAAGGCATGCTCCAGCTCTTAAATCACTCGCTGCCACTTCAGCACCTTGTAATTGCAAGTCTTCATTACCGTTAATCACAATCATATTACCTTCAATACTTGCATCAGCACCCATACGAACTAATTCTGGGATATGATTTACTCGTTGCTCATAAATCGTATCTGTAACGATACTTGTCCCCTTCGTTAACATTAATAAAGGTGTAATAGGTTGTTGTAAATCTGTCGCAAATCCTGGGTAAGGGACCGTTGTAATGTTGACTGCTTTTAAATTAGATGAAGGATGAACAGTAATTTGATCTTCTTCAATCGTCATTTTAACGCCCATTTCTTTAAGTTTTGCGATAAAACTTTCTAAATGTTCATGGATCACGTTTTGAACTTTTACGCCATCTCCATAAGCACCAGCTAAAGCTAAATAAGTACCCGCTTCAATACGATCTGGAATAATAGAATGACGACAACCATGTAACTCTTCTACACCATCAATTCTAATTTCATCCGTACCCGCACCACGAATTGATGCACCCATATTATTTAAAAGTGTCGCCACATCAATAATTTCAGGTTCTTTTGCTGCATTTTCAATTACAGTACGACCCTTAGCTTTCACTGCCGCTAACATAATATTAATAGTCGCACCAATTGAAACAGTATCTAAATAGATTCTAGTACCTGTTAAGCCTTCATCTGCTTTAAGGTAAGTTGCTCCATTTTCTGTTGTGACAGTTGCACCTAGTGATTCAAACCCTTTAATATGTAAATCGATTGGTCTTGGTCCTAAGTAACAGCCACCAGGTAAACCGACAACACCTTCGTTAAACTTACCAAGTAATGCTCCCATAAAATAATAAGAAGCTCTTAAACTTTGAATTTTACCACTAGGCATTGGTGTTGATTTCATATTAGTTGGGTCTATTTTCATTCGATTATTTTCAAAAGTAACACTAACACCCATTATTTCTAAAATTTCTTTCAATGAATAGACATCTTGGATATCTGGAACACCTTCAAGAATTACAGGAGAATCTGCTAGAATTGCTGCTGGTATTAGAGCAACTGCGCTATTTTTAGCACCACTTATTTTTACTTCACCTTTAAGTTTTTTTCCACCATTAATAACTAATTTTTTCATTATATTTTAATATCCTCACTTTACTCTTTAAAAAAGCTGCTTGTTTACAAGCAGCTAGAATATCATCTATTTTATTGACCACCTGTATTTTACCACATAATGAACTGTAAAAAAAGATTTAGATAGGCTCAATGAAAACAAAAAAGAGACTAACATAAATTGTCAGTCTCTATCTATTTTTTTACAAATTTTAATTATGCTTTTCCGTTTGAACCAAACCATTCAATACGTTGTTTAACTAATTCAGTAACAGCTGTAAATCCTGGTTCTAATAATTTACGAGGGTCAAAGCCTTTTCCTTCAAGGTCTTTTCCTTCTTCGATATATTTACGTGTTGCAGCTGCAAACACTTCTTGACATTCAGTATTAACGTTAATTTTTGAAACGCCTAAAGAGATAGCTTTTTGTACTTGCTCTAAAGGAATACCAGAACCACCATGTAATACTAATGGTTTACCATCAGTTACGTCAGCGATTGCTGCTAATGTATCAAAGCTTAAGCCAGTCCAGTTTTCTGGGTAAGAACCGTGGATGTTACCAATACCTGCTGCTAAGAAATCAATACCTGTATCAGACATTGCTTTACATTCAGCTGGATCTGCTAATTCACCAGAACCGATGATTCCGTCTTCTTCTCCACCAATGCTTCCAACTTCACATTCAACAGAAACGCCTGCTGCGTGAGCTTTAGCTACAACATCTTTTGCTTTTTCTAAGTTTTCGTCAAATGGTAAGTGAGAACCATCAAACATAACTGAAGTGTATCCAATTTCGATACATTTTAAAGCATCTTCGTATTCACCATGATCTAAATGTAAAGCTACTGGTACAGTAATGCCCATTGAATCGATTAAATCTTTAACGATATCGTAACACATTTGGTAGCCGCCCATATATTTAGCTGCACCCATTGATGTTTGGATCATAACTGGAGAATTTGCTTCTTGAGCACCTTTTAAAATTGCTTTTGTCCACTCTAAATTGTTTGTATTGAAAGCGCCAACTGCATATTTACCTTCTCTAGCTTGTTTTAACATTTCTGCTGCTGATACTAATGCCATAATTAACTTCCTCCTAATTTTGGATAACAATTTTTGTTAAGCCTTGCTTAACTAACACCGTAATTTTAACAGAATTCAATATATTTTGCTAGTCAAATCACAAATTTCTATGTCTTTTTCTGAAAACTATCTAAAGTTTCACATGAAAATTAATACAAACCAATTGGATTATCATTTGTATCAATATAAATATTTTTAGATTGCGAGTAACTGTCTAAAATCGCTTTATGCGTTTCACGCCCAATTCCTGATTTTTTATAACCACCAAATGGACTGCCAGCTGGAATTTGATTATACGTATTAACCCAAACACGACCCGTTTCGATACCACGACTTACTTTTAAAGCTTTATTAATATCAGTCGTCCAAACACCGCCACCTAAACCATAATCAGACTCATTAGCTAGTTCAATCACTTCTTCCATTGTCTTAAACTTAATCACAACTGCTACAGGTCCAAAAATTTCTTCTCTTGCAATCGTCATATCATTTGTCACGTTTGTTAATAACGTTGGTTCCATGTAACAACCATTTTCTAAAGAACCAAGTAGGCGTTTTCCCCCTGTTAATAGAGTTGCCCCTTCTTGTGTCCCTTTTTCAATAGCGCTGATAATTTTATTAACTTGACTTTCATTGACTTGAGCGCCCATTTGCGTATCAGATTCCCATGGATTACCAACATTAACGGCTTCGAATTTATCTTTTAAAGCTGAAATAAACTGATCATAGATACCTTCTTGAACAAAAATTCTTGATCCCGCACAACAAACTTGCCCTTGATTAAATAAAATACCAAGTTGCGCTCCTTCAACTGCCTTCTCAAAAGGCATATCATCAAAGAAAATATTAGCAGATTTTCCACCTAATTCTAAAGTTGCTGGAATTAAACGCTCTGCAGCAGCTTTAGCAACACGATAACCTACTTCTGTTGAACCAGTAAAAGCTAATTTGTTGAATCCTTCATGATGAAGCATGTATTCACCAGATTTAGAACCTTTTCCAGTAATCACATTGATAACACCATCTGGAAGAAGTGGTCCAATTAATTTCACCATCTCTAATAAACTTAATGAGGTAGATGATGAGGGATGAATAACAATCGTATTTCCCGCAGCAAGAGCCGGCGCTATCTTCCAAGCCGCCATTAAAATTGGAAAATTCCAAGGAATAATCTGTCCTACTACTCCAATTGGTTCTCTAATAACCAAACTCAACGTATTTTCATCAAATGCTGTAGCACTTCCTTCTTCACTTCTGATAACTCCTGCAAAATATCTAAAATGGTCAGCACTCAATGGAACATCAACTGTTGACGTTTCACGAATCGGTTTTCCATTATCCATTGTTTCAACCATTGCTAGATGTTCTAGATTAGCATCAATCACATCTGCAATCTTTAGTAATAAATTACTTCTATCAACCAACGACCATTTTTTCCAGTCTACTAATGCTTTTTGAGCAGCAAGTACTGCACTATCTACATCTGCATCCACAGCATCAACAAAACGTGCTAACTCTTTTCCATTAGTTGGAGAAGTGCTAACCATTCTTTGGTCGCCTTGTCCATTGGTCCATTTACCATCTATAAATAATTTGTAGTTCTCTTCTAGATTTAAATCAATCATAAAATCAATCTCCTTCTATTTTTAATAATTGGTATAGTTGTTATTGTAAGCGTTTAACTTTAAAATTACAAGCGTTTTTGTGAAATAAAAAAAATAA
>CAUQFM010000139.1:0-5400 GCA_963517295.1 uncultured Vagococcus sp. | reverse complement strand
TAAAATATCATAACTTTCAGCAATTAATTGCATATCACCATATTCAATACCATTATGGACCATTTTAACATAGTGTCCAGCACCATTTGGTCCAATATAAGTCACACAAGGCTCACCATCTTTTGCTTTGGCAGCGATTTGCTCGAAAATTGGTTTAACTAATTCGTAAGCTTCTTTTTGTCCACCCGGCATCATAGAAGGACCTTTAAGAGCGCCTTCTTCCCCACCAGACACACCAGTACCAATAAAATTAATACCCGAATTAGCTAATTCTTCGTTGCGTCTGATAGTATCTTTGAAGAATGTATTTCCACCATCAATTAAAATATCACCTTTATCTAAATGAGGTAATAAATTTTGAATCGTTAAATCTGTTGCTTGGCCGGCTTGAACCATTAACATAATACGTCTTGGCTTTTCTAAAGAAGCAACAAATTCTTCAATAGTATATGTCGCTACTAATTTTTTTTCAGAATGTTCTTTGATAACTTCTTCTGTTTTTGATCCCGTTCTATTAAAAATAGAAACTGAATACCCTCTACTTTCAATATTTAAAGCTAAATTTTTTCCCATTACAGCCATTCCTACAACACCAATTTGTTGTTTAGACATGAAATTACCTCCTATAAGTAAATACCATCGGATTTAGGTATTTTTGATCTTATTCATTATAGCCTATTTTCAGAAAAATTAAAATAATTCTTACCTTTATTCAGATTCTTGATTTCTTGATAATAAAAAGACTGAAAAAATAATGATTCCCATACTTAAAATTTCAATTGGCAGAATGATAACATTTAAAAAAAGACTAGAAAAAAGGGCAGAACTAAGTGGTTCAAAAGACGTCAAAAGACTAGAAAATTGCGCTGGAATATATCTTGTACTTTTTAGTAAACAAATATAAGAAAAAATCGTTCCAAAAACCACAATAAAACTGATTAAACCAATTGTTGTTATATCTAATTTAGGAACATCTTTCCAAACTGGATGATAAAATTGATACATCAAACCACCCATTAACATGCCCCAACCAATAATAGTCGTTGTTCCATATTTTGCCATTAAATTTCTGGGTTGGATAATATAAAAAGCCCCAAAAAGTCCAGCACATAAGCCCCAGAAAAGTCCCATTGGAGACATAGAAAGGGTTGTGAAATCACCCTTCGTAACTAACAATGCCGTTCCAAATAATGAAAGTAAAATACTAACAACACTCATTTTAGTCGGTACTTTTTTGGATTCAAACATTAAATATATAACAATAAAAATAGGTGACAAATATTGTAATATGGTTGCTGTTGCTGCATTACTAACCTCTATTGCCTTAAAAAAAGAAAATTGTAATAAAATGACACCAAAAAAACTAAACACAAAAGCGCCCAAAAGATCTTTCTTATTTTTAAGAATCGCAAAAACTTGTTTTTTCTCCGTTGTATAGAGATAACATAAAATTAAAATCCCTGCAAAAAGGATTCGAACGCTAACTAACCAACTTGTTTCAACACCTTTTTCTTGCATAATATATTGAGCCGATACGCCTGAGCCACCCCAAAATATTGCTCCTGTTATTGCTAAGATGATTCCCTTCATCTTATTACCTGTTTTATTCATTTATAATTCCTCCAACTACAATAATAGTTTTAATTATAGTTCATTTCATCTAATTTAAGCAAAATAAATATCAGAATGAGAAAATTTATAGTCAATTTCTCACTCTGATATTATTTTTTTATTCAGCTTGCTCTATTTCATTCGCTAAATCAGCATAATCAATGTCATTATTTAAAAAAGTTGGATCGTTTATTGGGAATAATTGTGTCATGGTATCAAAATCTGATATTTCTAACACACCACTAGCTAATTCAAAATCCATAACATGTCCACCAAATGTTTTATCTTCACTTATAAAATGTAAATGAAAGCCGGCAGCAGCCACACCTTGAAACAACTCAGGTGTGTAAAATCCAACTAACGTGCCCTTGATATTTCTTTTCTCAAATTCTGGTTGAATTTTTGAAACTTCTACCAATCGTTTGTACGGTTTTTCTTGCTTAGGCATAATTCTGATATGCATTTTATCAAATTTGCCCGTCAGTTTAACAGCTGAAAAAATATTGTTACTTTTAAATTTATTTTTTATCTTCGTTAATGTTTCATCAGAAGTTAAACTTTTTTCAAAGAAAAACTGACGATCCGCTTTAAAATTAGCAACGGCTGCGTAAGGTGTCAATTCTTTACCAGTTAAACAAATTAACGCGCCATCTGATCTCCCCTGAAAAGCTTGTCCATTTAATATGATGACTTCACCATCTAAACCATGAAGCGTTCCAATACCAAAATCACCCAGCTCAAGTAAATTGGTTATCGACGTTGTTCCATCCATAAGTCCTGCCATTAAAGCACCTAAAGTACCATGTTGATAAAGTATTTTTCCTATCATATCAGACTCTCCTTAATAAAATTGATCTGGTAAAATTGATTTACCTAAGTCTTTATTGTCACTGTAATCAATCGGAATATCAATAATTACTGGACCTTCTGTAGCCATTCCGACTTGGATAGCTTTTTCAAGCTCCTTCTTACTTGTCGCACGTAATCCTAACGCTCCGAAACTTTCAGCATATTTAACAAAATCAACTGGACCAAGTTCAACACCAGACGAACGATTATATTTCATTTCCTCTTGGAACTCAACCATATTATAATGGCCATCATTCCAAATTAAATGAATTATTTTCAGATTTTTTCTCACTGCTGTTTCTAAATCTTGTGATGAAAAAAGAAAACCTCCATCACCAGAAATCGAAATAATTTGTGTATTTGGTCTGACCAAGGCTGCTGATATCGCCCAAGGTAATGCGACACCTAACGTTTGCATCCCATTACTAAATAGTAGATGACGAGGTTCATAACTCTTAAAATGGCGAGCCATCCAGATATAGTGACTTCCAACATCTACTGTGACAGTCATTGAGTCATCTGTTTTTTCTTGTAACACATTAATTACTTCTAAAGGATGGACTATGCCAGCCACATTTGTATTTTTTACTATATCTCGATCATTTAGCCGTGTTCTTAAATCATCTAAATACAATTTAGCTTCGTCTGTTGTTTGCGTTCCTGTTAAACTTGTAGTTAACGACATTAAATTACCAGCTATATCACCAATTAATTCTTTTTCAGGTTGCATAAAACCATCGATTTCAGCTGGAGTATCGTCAATAACAATAATCTTCGCATCTTTTTCAGCATTCCAGTTACGAGCTTCATACTCAATTGGATCATAACCAATCGCAAGAACTAGATCACTCCGTTTTAACAAAGCATCTCCTGGTTGATTTCTAAATAAACCTACCCGCCCAAAGAAATGATTTTCTAATTCTCGTGAAATAACACCCGCTGCTTGAAACGTTTCAACTACAGGTAAATCTGTTTTTTCAACTAATTTTCTAATAGCTTCCGTAACTTCTTGACTAGATGATCTCATTCCAACTAAAAGAACTGGTAATTGTGCTGCTTCAATGCGTTTTGATAACTCAGCTATCTCCTCTACTCTAGCCACACCTAACCTTGGATCTTCTAGAGGTTTAATGTGTTGATCAGTTACCTGTGCGTCTACTACATCTTGAGGAATACTGATGAAACTTGCTCCTTGTTTTGATGCTGTTGCTAATCTAAACGCATTTGCCATAATTTCTGAAATAGTTTCTGGATCTTGAATTTCAGCACTATATTTAGTGATTGGCTTGAAGAGTGCTGCATTGTCCATACTTTGATGAGTTAACTTTAAAAGATCGCTTCTCTTAACTTGTCCAGCAATCGCTAAAACTGGATCTCCTTCTGCAGTTGCAGTTACTAATCCAGTGGCTAAATTACTTGCTCCTGGACCACTTGTTGCAATAACAACACCAGGCTTACCTGTTAAACGACCAATTCCCTGTGCCATAAAAGCTGCATTTTGTTCATGTCTTGTAACAATTAATTCTGGTCCATCATCCACTAAAGCATTAAAAACGCCATCAATCTTAGCTCCTGGAATTCCAAAAACATAATCAACACCATGATTCTTCAAACTTTCTACTACAGTGTTACTACCTTGTTTTATGTTTTTATCCATGTGTACACGCTTCTCTCTTTTTATCTGTAGTACAGTTCTCAAAATCTGTACTACTTATTTATATTCATTGTAGCACATTTTTGTTTCTTTGTTCATATATATACTCAAAATAAATAAAAAAATCAAACACAAAAAAATATTTCATTTTTGGATTTGATTATTATTTATTTTTTTACTTAATTGTTTTTTTCAAGGCTTCCAAATTAGACGTCATAACAGATAAATAATCCACACCATCTTTTCGATCTTTCTCGGGAACACTCTCCATTGGATTTAAAACTTCCAATTCGGCACCCGTTGCGCTAGAAATTGTTTTCGCTATTTTAGGTGATGCTGAACTTTCTGTATAAATAATTTTAATATTTTCATTTTTCACAAAATCTTCAATTCCTTTTAACTCTTTAGGCGTTGGCTCTTGATCAGGAGAAATACCTGAAATAGCTACTTGTTCTAACTTGTACTCATGAGCTAGATATGAAAATGCAGTGTGCTGAGTAACAAACTTACGATTTTTGGCATCTTTAAATGCTGTTTTATAATTTTTATCTAACTCATTCAATTTTTCTGAATATTCTTCTTTATTTTTTTCATAAAAGCCTTTATTTTTATCGTCTCTTTCAATAATTGCTTGAGAAATTGTTTCAACCTCTTTACTTGCTAGTTTAGGATTTAACCATACATGAGGATCATGGACTCCACTGTGATCATGTCCTTCATGACCATCCTCTTCGTTATCATCATGACTTCCTGCAAGAAGTTCAATTCCTTTACTTGCTTCTACGACTTTAACTTTTTTTGTATCAATATTCTTTAAAACAGTTTCAACCCATGTTTCCATTTCATTAGAATTATAGATAAAAATATCTGCTTCTTGAATTTTCGCCATATCCTTTGCACTCGGCTCATAATCATGAGGTTCTACACCACCATCGATTAACATAGAGACATTAGCTTTATCTTTGGTTACATTCTTTGTGAAGTCATACATCGGATAAAAACTGGTTACAATATTCAATTTCCCCTCTTCTGTTGTCTTTTCATTTTTTGTGCCACATGCTGTAACTGCTAATGTTGTTACTAATAATATTATTAATCCAAAATATTTCTTCATTAAAATCTCCTTCAAATCGTAATCACTACTGTTTAGGTTTTTAGTTTAACTTTTATTCATTTTAAATGCAAGTAATTTGATAAAAAAAAGAAGAGAAGACACGAATGTCATTCTCCACCTTCATCACTCTATTTTAGTCTGGGTTCAAAAATCTGCTCCTTCGGTAACTTCA
>CAUQFM010000138.1:0-5415 GCA_963517295.1 uncultured Vagococcus sp. | reverse complement strand
ATAAAATTACTAGAAGATAAATAAATTTCTTTAATGATATCTATCACCAGTGTATATACTAGGAGTTTGATCTATGGAAGATTTAGGTATCATTATCGCAACTGTTGGTTTTTGTTTACTTAGTTTCAGATTTACCGACTATTTTTCTTACTTATCAAAATGGCAAAAAATCGGATTATTTTTACTGTTTATTGGCTTAATTGTCTTTATCTTCTTCAATAATGCTATTGATTTTTTAAAGAGTTTTATTCAAGGTTTTAATTATGGGTTTTCGAATAATAATAATTAATCACAACATTCTATTCTTTTTTTATTTATTTCAGATGACAAAAAATACTGAAAAGCATATAAAAGTTTATTATAATTCAAATTAACATTGAAATGTATAGTTTTTTATAATAAACTATCTATATGTATAATAAAAAAGGAGATTTGTATCATTATGTATGAAAATTTTAATTATTTAGATGATCGAGTGGATAAACAACTTCAACATTACAAGAAGAAAGAAAGTTGGCTAAAATTTTTCTATACCATACTCTTTCTTATCCAAATTGGAGCGGCGGCTTCACTACCGTTAATTACACTATTATCAGACACACTGTTTAAAAACATTATTATCAGTTTATCTGGCGTTACTATTCTCATTTGCCAATTACTATTTAGTACGATTAACTTTAAAGAACAGATTCAAGATTCTAAGGAGATTATTTTTCTAATGGAGACAGAAAAATATTTATATTTGAATCACAGTGGAAAATACGCTCAAAAAACATCGGATGAAAAAATTGATTTATTCGTTGGTGAAATTGAAAAATCTTTTAACAGTTTTTCAAAAAAAGCGTTCAAACCAAAAAGAAAAAGAGAAATTGAATTTAATTAATAATAAAAAATGGCACTGATTTCTAATGAATGAAATCAGTGCCATTTTTATCAGTTTATTTTGGTTTTACATCTAAAAAATCATGTGTCATTTCTGATATTTCTTTTGCTTTTGTATGATGTAAATAGTGACCGCCTTCTAATATTTTTATATCTGACTGTTTACTATTCTTCACCATATCTTGATGTATTTTCAACCAATTATCATCTGGTTCAGTACTTTCTGTTGCTAAAAAATACATCACAGGCAACTCTTCTGGGTATTTAATATCCAGCGTCTTTTTAAAATTTCCAGGCATTGATTTGGCTTCATTCATCGTACCTTTAGAGCCAATATTTTTAAATGAAAGATATTTATATTGTTCTTTCATTTCAGGTGCCACACTTGGTATATTCAGCATCGTTTCGTCTGTACCAGCAAATAATCTGAATACGCCTGAATGACTTAAAAAGTTTATCATACCTTCTTGATTATCGTCACCTTTACCTTGTGTTGGTAAACTACTATCAATTCCTATGAAACTTTCTACTTCATTTGGGTATTTTTTTATATAATCTAACGAGTACACACCTGAAATCGAATGCGCCATTAAAGTGTATTTTTTAATTCCCTTTTTTTCAAGAACTGTATGGATTTCTTCTGTTAAAGTATCAACTGAACGTTCCTTTTTAGTATCATCACTTAATCCATAACCTAGTGGCTCAACTACTACTACTTTATATTGTTTTTCTAGCTCATCTGTTAATTGCTTGAAATCAATCACAGGAGAGGCTGTCATAAATCCTGGTAAAAGAACAATCGTTTTGTCCCCTTTTCCAGAAATACTCACTTGCATCTTTTCTCCGTTTACATCAACTGACTCACCATAAGTTACTATTTTTTCTTTTTCATTATGCAATTTCACTTTATTATTTATAAACAAACCTGCAAAAAATAAAACAATTATTACTAGAATTCCTAAAAAGATAAATCCTATTATTTTCAGACCTTTTTTCATCTATTTTCTCTCCTTATATTTTTCAGTTGAGTTTTACCTCTTCCAATATTTTATTAATGATATCTTCACTTAATACATCAATGCCACTAGCTTTTAAAACAAACTGAGCAGTTCTTAATTTATCCATAAACGTCTCTAATGTATTCGGAAACAAGGACTGAATAAACCACGTGCTTATTAAAAGTAGTATTACCTCTGACATTTGTTTTGGTGACTCCGTTTGGATTGAACCATCCACTATTCCTTCTTTAATGTAGCCTTCAATTTCTGGGCTCAAATTATTTATTATTTGGCTATTATAAAGAGATGAAAACGTTGGATCTGTTAATAGTCCTAACGACGTTTTGGTAGATGACATGATTTCTTTGTTAAACATACTTTCTAATAAAATTTCTCTAATTTTTTCTAATCCATTCAATTCTGATTTTTCTTTAATACTTTCTAATAGTTCTTTTTTAAGGACATATCGTTTTGCTATACCTACTATAATATCATGCTTAGAATCAAAATGATGATAGATAGCGCCTTTTGTTAAACCGTCTAAACCAGAAACAATATCACTAATCGATGTTTGCTCGTAACCTTTTTCAATAAATAAACCTGATGATATATCTAAAATCATATTCTTAGCTTGTTTGGCTGTATACTTCTTTCCCAAAATTTCCTCCTCTAAAAAAACATTCAATCAGTACGTTTTTAATTTAACCTATTTTTTTTAAAATGTCAAAAAAAAAGTTGTGACTTATGCCAACAACTTTTAATTAATGCTATTTTATTCCAATTCTTCTAACTCTAAAGACATATTTTCCCACGCTTCGAGTAAGTCTTCTTGTTTTTCAAACGACTCATTTAATGTATCGTTTAATTTTTTTAAAACTTCATGATCTTCTAAGTTACTTGGTATTTCCATTTCCTTTTGGATGCTTTCGATTACTTCTTCAATTTCATGTAGTTCCATTTCTAATTTTTCGACTTGCCTTTCGATTTGGCGTTTTTCTTTTTGTTTTTGTTTATCTAAAACAAAGTTCTTTTTAGTATCTGTTACAACTTCAGAAACCTCAGAAATATCTTCATTTAGTAGTATTCTTAATTGCTCTTCTTCTATTTTTTTCTCTAAATAGTAATCATAATTTCCATGATATAATTTACTTCCTTTTTCTGACAATTCTAAAATACTCGTGGCAATTCGGTTAATAAAATACCTATCATGAGAAACAAAAAGTAGGGTTCCTTCATAATCAATTAACGCATTTTCTAGCACTTCTTTACTATCAATATCCAAATGGTTAGTCGGCTCATCTAAGATTAAAAAATTATCTCGATTCATGGATAACTTCGCTAATGCCACACGCGCTTTTTCTCCACCACTTAATAAAGGGATTGTTTTTTTAACATCTTCTCCTGAAAATAAAAAGCTTCCCAAAATAGTTCGAATATCCTTTTCTGACGTTGTTCGATGCTCTGACCATAATTCTTCCAAGACTGATTGATGGGAGGTTAAGTTTGCTTGTTCTTGATCATAATAACCTACCGTCACATGATGTCCGATTTTTTTATTGCCTTTAATTAAAGGTAAATCATCAATAATTGTTTTTAATAACGTTGATTTCCCCACTCCATTAGGTCCCACTAAAGCTATAGCTTCTTGTTTTCTAACTTGAATGTCAATCGGCTCACACAATATGGTATTTTCATACCCTATCGCAGCCTGCTCTATTTCTAAAACTTCCCGACCTGATTGTCGCTCTATCCCAAATAAGAAGTGTGCCGATTTTTCATCTCCTTGAGGTCGATCCAGCCGGTCCATTTTCTCTAATTGTTTTCTACGACTTTGAGCACGTTTAGTCGTTGAAGCACGAACTAAATTTTTAGCTACAAAATCTTCTAGCTTATTAATCTCTACTTGTTGTTTTTCAAACTCTTTTAATTCACGTTCTAATCGTTCTGCCTTTTGATCTAGATAACGACTATAATTTCCTTTGTAATGACTTATTTTCATGCGACTTATTTCATAAACTTCTTGGACAATTTTATCCAAGAAATAACGGTCATGGGATACCATCAGTAAAGCACCACGGTAATTTTGAAGGTAATTCTCTAACCAGCCTAATGTTTCGATATCCAGATGATTGGTTGGTTCATCCAAAATAAGCAAGTCTGGTTTTTCTAATAATAACTTAGCTAACGCTAAACGCGTTTTTTGACCACCAGATAAATTACTAATCAAATGATTCAAATAACTTTCATCAAATCTAAATCCATGTAAAACTGACTTAATTTCAGATTCATAACCATAACCATTTAAATCATTGAATTTATGTTGTAAACGATCATATTCATTCAAAACTTGTTCATATAGTTTTACATTTTCCTGAACAGTCACATCAGAAATCTGATTTTCTAACTCTCTCAAACGACGTTCCATTTTTTGAATGGGTTCAAAAACAGTTAACATTTCTTCCCATATTGTTTTAGTTGATTCTAGCCCTGTATGTTGATCCAAATATCCCATAGTTAAATCTTTGGTTTTAGATATTGTTCCTTGATCTGCTTCTTCTATACCTGCTAATATTTTTAATAACGTTGATTTACCAGTACCGTTTCGGCCGACTAAAGCAATACGACTTCTATCTTGAACTTCTAATTGTATATTTTGAAATAGCACCTCATCGCCAAAAAGACGTGCCACTTGATTTGCTTGTAATAAAATCATTTCCTTCTCCACCTTTAGTATTCTTTGCTTAGTTTATCATATTATTTAAAGTAAAAGATAACTCATTTGTGATTATTATCATCTTTCCCAAGCGTTAAAATTGCTTTTAATCAATCCAGACGGTATTCTATTAACGTGAAGTTAATAACAATGCTTAATGTTTATTATAATAAGTGAGGGAAAAATATGAAAGAAGCTATTATTCCAAAGGCTACAGCAAAACGTTTGCCTTTGTATTATCGATATTTAAAATTTTTATTTGATTCAGGAAAAACTAAGGTATCTTCAACTGAATTAAGCGAGGCTGTAAAAGTAGACAGTGCTACTATTCGTCGTGATTTTTCATACTTTGGAGAATTAGGTAAACGTGGTTACGGTTATGATGTAGAAAGTTTAATGAACTTTTTTGCAAAAACACTTAATGAAGACAAATTAACAAATGTTGCTCTTGTAGGTGTTGGGAATTTAGGACACGCTCTGATCAATTATCGTTTCCATCAAAGTGACAGCATTCGTATTAGTGCCGCCTTTGATATTGATGAAAATCTTGTCGGACGTATTTTAGATGGCGTGCCAGTCTATTCATCTAAGGAGCTTGTTCAACAAATTAAAGAACAACATATTGAAGTTGCAATTTTAACAGTCCCTACACAATCAGCTCAAGAAAATGCTGATCGTCTAGTTGAGGCTGGTGTTAAAGGAATTATGAACTTTACACCTGTACGTATTAATGTACCTGATTATGTCCAAGTTCAAAATGTTGACTTAACTAATGAAATGCAAACATTAATCTACTTTTTATCACATTACAAATCAGATGAA
>CAUQFM010000137.1:0-5473 GCA_963517295.1 uncultured Vagococcus sp. | reverse complement strand
TTAACTCAATTCTTGACCTAAATTATTCGCTTTTGCTTTTTTAACAATTTGATTAGCAACATATACATCTAAGACTGCTGATCCAACTGTTTTAAAGATTGTTATGTCTTTTTCTGCCTTGCGTCCTGCCACTTTTCCTAAAACAACTTCACCTAACTCACCTTCATAATGCTCTCTCGAAATATAACCCGATTCAAGTGGTTGAATAAAATCACCTGCTTCTTCTAATACACCATCCATTGTATCGAAAATAACTTTATCCGCGGCTTTAATTACTTCTTTAGGAATTTCACACATTTCAGGAGTGTATGCTCCAACACCGTTAATATGCGCTCCTTCTTTGACCCATTCACTTGAAAAAGTAGGACGTTTAGAAGTTGTGACACTCGTAATAATATCGGCATCTGTCACACATTCTTGAACGTTTTGGCAGGCTGTCATTGTTACTTTGTATTTTTCTTCCATCACTTTAGAAAACTCTGTCGCTCTTTTGAAATCAATATCAAAGATTCTAATTTCTTTTAACTCTCTTGCTGTTAACATCGCCCATAATTGACATTCAGCTTGCCCTCCTGTACCAATTAAAGCGCCAATTGTTGCCGTTTCAGAAGCTAAAAGTTCTGTTGCAGCTCCTTGAACCGCACCTGTTCTTAATTGCGTTAGGTAGGTACCATCTAAGATTGCAGACACCATTCCTGTTTCAGCATCTAAAGTAATCATCGTTGCTGGTACACTCGGAATATTTTTTTCAATATTATTAGGATAAACAGAAACAATCTTAACGCCTAAAGCATCTTCAGCATCCTCTACGTAAGCTGGCATATACAAACTTTGTCCAGCTTGTTTATCAATTCCTATATTAGTTCTTAAAGGAACTTTCGCTTTACCTTCTGAGTAAAGTTTCAATGCCTCTTTGCACGCATCAATAGCATCTCTCATATTAAAACTTTGTTCGATATCTTCTTTTTTTAAAAATAACATACTAACTCAACCTTTCTTTATGCTTCTTGCGCCATTTTCTTTTTTTGCTCTACAAGCATTGTGTATGAGCTATAAATTAAGACAATAATTACCAACCATTTTAAGAGGTAAGTATTCAATGATTTTACTAAGAATACTGCCACTAAAACGCCTAAAACACCAAACGTTGATGTAAATAGTGTGATTCTTCTACTATACTGATCCAACTTGATAAATTGAACACTCCCTGTTGGAACTGAAAAAGTACAAGCTCCCATCATAATTGGAAATGCTGCTATCGGATCCATACCTAGTAAATAAACGGTTACCATTGTTAAGGCAAATGACCCTATTCCAATATTATTTAAAGCACCATATGTAAATAATAATACAGCTGCCAAAACAAGTTTACCACCATATAATTCTTTAGCGACACCGTTTGATGGAATCCAGTTCATTTGACCAGCAAAGATTAAAAATGCTGCCACAATTAAACCAATACCAACAAATTTTTTAATCGTATCTTCTGGTAATTTCACTACAAATTTCGGTCCGACGTAGGCACCAATAACTTGAGCAATGATACAAACAGCTAACGTTTTTATTCCCACTTCAACAGAAGATATATACGATAATGCCATAACTGCCACTGGTATAACACATTGAGTATTAAGTGTTCCAGGTAATTTTTTCATACTAGTCCAACCAAGTTTTGGATATAAAACTGTTCCTATTGCAAAATCTGATATACCAAAAGTAGATAAGAAAAACATGATAAAAGAGGTAAAAGGTAAAGCCTTCATATTTCCTTTTTCTTCTTTAAACGCTTCTTTATGACTAATTAAATCCTTCACAAATACAAATAAAAAATAACCATTTACTATCACTATTAAACTTAATAATATTGTTCTAACCATCGTTAGTCCTCCCCATAAATCAATCTAATTTTCTCAAATTCTTCTCCATATTGTTTCTTTAATGTCTCTGGGTTTTCTTCGATAATTTTTAATGTATACGCATCATGTTTCACATATTCTTTAGATAAACTTACCATTGCTTTATTTTGTGTCCATGTCACATCGACTGTTTGTTTATTATCATCTAATGTGCCGAAAACAACTTCTTTTTCATCCGCAACAACATTAAGCCATCTTGAACCAAAATCATTTAGCTTCTCCTCTTCAAACCCGTGAATATAATAATTACGAAGTGGTAAGTCATAATGATGATTATTGCTAAATAAGATTAAGACAAAATGGGTTAATTTTTGCTCCATTTCTTGTAACTGCTTGATTAATGATGGTGATAATTCTTCTTCCCATATTTGAATTAACAAGCTCTTATTAGCATTTTTGATGAGATGTTCTGCTTTTTCTAAAACATTTTCATACGTTTCTAATTTCCAAAGCAAATCTTCTTCTTCTTGAATTTTGATTTTACCTAATTGGTTTTCTAGAACAGTTAAATCTTGCTTTACATTTTTTTCTAATCGACTTAAAAACTCGTCAGAAGACACGGCATAATACAGTTTAGGTTCTGATTTATTAACGACAACCAAATTCTTTTTTATTAGCTTTTCCAAAACGTTATAGACCTTAGAACGTGCAACACCAGACTGTTTACTAACTTCGTAACCCGTCATGACACCTTTTTCTAGCAGTGTTGTATAAACTAACGTTTCCATCTCAGAAAAATCATATTTTTTCATTATTTGTACAATCGTTTCCATATTTTTTATCCCTTAATTTTTAGTAGCTACTACAGTGACTACTATATCGTGAAAAAGGTAACTTTACAATAGTTTGTTAAAACTTTTACAAATAGGGTTCCTTTTAAAATATCTATATCATTGTGCAAAAAAGAGGATCCCCATTTAAAAGAAAGGATTCCTCTTTTGATTATTAAGTAGACAAGATGAGATTCACAAATTTATCATCTGTAAACGTTGAGACGTCTGTTACTTCGATATAATATACAAACCTTGTAAATAACTATTAGGCTATAAATTCCCGATAGAATATCGTAAATCTATAGCCTAATACATGCTTTTTTGTTTGTTTCTTAACTTATAGGATCAGTTCTCTTACCTAATCTTTTTTAATTGCTCGTAAAAATTTTCATGTGTACCACATAACAATACAGGTATTATAGTATTTTCTTTAATCTCATATGCAACTCTATAGGTCGTGCCTGCATACTTAAATCCCATTGACCAAACACCTGATAAGTCCCCTGTTTTCTGTTCTCCTGAAAGTGGATCAATAGCTATCTCATCATAAATTACCGTTATAAATTTTTCTTTCAATGTTTTTTCTTTTAATTTTTTTAGATATTTTACTACATGTTTTGAAGGTACTACCTTATAAACCAATTTCTGTCGCCAATTCTTCTTTTGTCATTGGTTTAGAATTTGCAATAGTTTCTTTCGCTATATATCTAAATGTTGAAGTCAATTCAGTTTTTCGTTTTTTAAATTCACTTAGTATGTCTTGCTTATTATAACCTTCAGAAATGATGTCTTCTAAAATATCCTCACTGAAATCAAAAAACTCTTTTTTTGGTTCTACAAACTCATATAATATTCCATTCTCTACAAGTTTTGCCTCAACCTCAACACCATTAGGAACGTCAAACTCTTTCGGAACTGTTAACATAATAGAGTTTCCTTGTTTTCTTGTTTTTGTAATCATAGATATCCCTCCATCCAACGTAATTACTTTGTAATTACATTTTATACTATATTTAGTTAATTTGCAAAAAATAGCTTTAGCTTAATAAAAAAATATATTAATGCCTTTACTTTTGTGTTAACTAAAACTCTGCTTTTCCTTTCCTTACAAATATTATTCCAAAACAAACAAGTCCAAATATTCCAAATCGAAATACCTAGACTTATCCTAATTTGTTGTTTAATCCAATAGTCTTTTTTGACCTTCTAATGCTTGAATCTTAGTAACATCCTGAGTCACTTCTAAACACCCCAGATATGTTTTATTCTCATCTCTTAAAGCAAAATAACGAATATATACCTTTCTTGGGCCTAAATCAATCCAAAAATCAGCATCATCTTTGGTGCCTGCTTTAAACTCTACTAGTATTTTTTCAACCATGTGCATGCTTTTTGGTGGATGACAATTAACCACTTCACGACCTAATACAGATGTCGTTCTAGGAAACACTCTGTCTGGACCTTCTGAATAGAAACGCACTTTGTCCTCTGCATCTACAATGGTTAGATCAACTGGAAGAACGCTAAACATTGCCTTCATCTCTTCAATATTAAGTTTTCCTGTTGGCAAATTAACAAATACCGTTTCTACTTTACTATCTTCTGGTTCCAGCGATTTTTGTTGAGATTGACTAAATTGAATGGATTCTTGAATCGCTGCGAGTCTTCTTGGTTCGTGTTCTAAACTTACTTCTTTTGCTGCATCACTTGCCTTATAGTTCATTGGTTTAGGAATAAAAGCAAATCCGATATCAAAATTATTTTCACTTATTTCTTCCCAATCCTCTAAACTGAAAACTTCTAATACCATAGGAATCATAATTTCTTCTTCTTTAAAAATCATTTCATCTACATTTTCAACCATTTCAAAAAGTGGTGTTCTTAGTTGATTAATAATAAATTTCGGATCAGAAAAATCAGTGATTAATTGTTTTATTTCATTCCGAATATCATCATCTACACCCCACATCACTTGTGGTGGTGCTGTGATACCGTATTTCTCCATATAAGAAAATATCAGCATTTCTTTTCGTTTGTAGTGAGTATCGATTTGATACAAATCTTCTAGCACAGAGACAAACTTAGATTGAAGAGACAGATCACCTTTAACTATTTTTTCAAATAAAGGCAGTAACTCATCATGTAACAAAGACTTAATGACAATATTTTCTAATTTTAACGTATGCACTGGGTGACCTGGTGTTTCATGCTCGTAGTTTGAGTGGTGAATATCTTTTATCGCTCCTTTAAAAACCGACGCGTGAACAGTACACAATTTTTGAATTTCTGCTGGATCTAAACCTCCTGCGATTAACTCTCTTTCAGCTGAAGTGATTTCACTGACATCCACATCACTAAATGATTCATCAAACATTTCTTTAGCTTCTTCAAAATGTCCACCTTCGTGAAGTAACCCTAAAATTTCAATTAATCTCTTTTGTCTTTCCACTGCTCTTACTTTTGTCATTATTCAGCCTCCTCTTCAAAAATAAAGCCATTCTCTTGAAATTTATTGACAACGTCAGCCCAAGAGATTTTCTTCATTTTAGCCCCTTTAAAAACCGTCATTTTTTTCCCTGCTGTTCTAAGCATTAATGGGTTTTCCACTCCATTTAATCCTAATTCTATTAAAATATTTTTGATTTTTGGATATGTTTCAATCAAATCAAAAACAGTTGTTTCTTTACTTATTTTCGTCATAAATACACCTCGTTGATAATTATTCTCAATCGAGATTATCATAGCATTTTCTTCACTTAACATCAATGTGTTTTACTTCACATT
>CAUQFM010000136.1:0-5517 GCA_963517295.1 uncultured Vagococcus sp. | reverse complement strand
AAAGCAAGTCTTCAACAATGAGTACAACTAAAACAACTTCAAAAGAAAAAGAAGGGATAAAATCCTCATCAACAGAAAATAAAAAAAATGTAACTACTCAAGATAATACGAATAATAATAGTCAAAAATCTTCAAATGAAGGAAAACAATATTTTAGTGATATTCTACCTAAAACCGGAGAACAAAAAACTATTTTAGCTTTCATGGGATTATTAGTATTAGGAGGTAGTTGGCTAATTTTTAGAAGAAAAGATTAATAAAAATTATTTGTATAAACAAGAAAGAGGCTGACAGTTTGTCAGCCTCTTTAATTATATCTACTGAAGAATAGATGAAAAAAATGAGTCTTTTTCAAGACACGCTTAGGACACCAAATAGACAGATATATCAAATTTAAATTTGGGATGATAAATAAACGCATAGATTATTAGTTTATTTATCGAAATAGTGATACAAGTAAAGAGTCGTTTGTCAAAAATAACTACAATTTTCATCAAAATATTAGTTGTCTATTTATTTAATTTTAAGTATTCTATATTTAGATGGAAAAATAGGAGGAGTAAAATGAAGTTTTTAACATTTTTAATTGTTGGGCTAGTCATTAGTGGACTGGATATCTTAATGTTTAAAGAAAAAAGTACAAAGAATAAAATTATTAATAGTTTTGGGTATACGATTGGGATCAATACGTTAGCCTTATTTACAATGCGTTATATATTAGGGAAAATGTATGTTTTAAGTTCAGTAAACTATAAAACGACATTCGTATTAAAATACATTTTTTTTGCTATTATGATAGGACTGTTTGTTTTATTTATTAAAGGTTTGATTTTAAATAAAATAGTAATTACAAAAAATGAAACAAAAGCAACATTGAAAATAAAAATATTAACAGGGTGTTCTATATTATTTGTTCTTATAGGTAATTTTATATATATTGGAACAGTTTGGTTTATTGATTTTTTTGGTAAATTAACGCCTGAACAATTTCTTTTTAACTTTAATTCTCCAGTAACAGGAACAGCATCAAATGTAATGGATCAAGCTATTAATGGGCCAGTATTACTATTAGTCTCAATTTTGGTTGGTTTTATTTTTTTGATGTTGACTAAATTTAAAATGACTTGGGATAATAAAAAGAGCATTTCCGATAAGCATGTAAAAGTTGGTGGTTCGATTGTCTCAATTGGATTACTTATTTTCGGTATTAGCTATAGTGTAAAAGAGTTGCAATTAGTCGCAGTATACAGCGCTTATTTTGACGATTCAAGTTACATTAAAGATAATTATCATTCACCAAAGGAGACAGAATTAACATTCCCAAGCAAAAAGAAAAATTTAGTTCATATTTATTTAGAATCTTATGAAAATTCTTATTTTGATAAAAATTCTGGTGGCTATATGGATAAAAATTTAATGCCAGCTTATGAAAAATTATATAATGAGGGGATTTCTTTTTCTGAGAGTGATAAAAAAGGTGGCGCATACCAAACATATGGTTCAAGTTGGTCAGTTGCTTCAATGGTAAACATGAGTATGGGACTGCCACTTAAAATACCGATGAATGGAAATTCATATGGAAAATCAGGATATTTTTTACCAGGTGCCATTGGCATAGGAGATGTACTTAATAAAGAAGGGTATAATCAAACGATTATGTTCGGTGCGGATGCAGATTTTGGAGGACTAACTTCTTTCTTTAATAATCATAAAGATTTTAATATCTATGACGTGAAACATGCAAGAAAAATCAGTAAAATTCCTAATGATTACAATGTCTGGTGGGGATATGAAGATAAAAAATTATATGAATATGCTCAAGAGGAAATCACTCGTTTGGCAAGTGAAGGAAAACCATTTAATTTAACAATGGAAAACGCGGATACTCATTTCCCTAATGGTTATATTGAAAAAGAAACACCGCGTCCATTTGACCAACAGTATGCTAATGTTATTTTTCATTCCCAACAACAAGTTGTTGATTTTGTTAAATGGATTCAAGAACAACCTTACTACGAAGATACTGTTATTGTTTTAACGGGAGATCACTTAAGTATGGATAAAAAATTCTTTGCTGATTTTGATAAAGACTATCACCGTACGACAACAAATCTAATTATTAATGGTGATTTTGAAAACAAAAATATTAAAACAGCTAATCGTCAGTTTGCCCCCTTCGATATGTACCCAACAATTTTATCAAGTATGGGTGTTGAGATTAAAGGTGATCGTTTAGGATTAGGAACAGATCTTTCTTCTAAGGAGAAGACTTTAATTGAAAGAGATTCATTAGAAAAAGTTAATGAAGAATTATCTAAAAATAGTAAATTTTATAATACCGAGTTTGTGTCAGAGAAGAAAAACAGTGATTATTAGAGTAAATGAAAAGTCTTGAACGCTTGTTTCAAGGCTTTTTTTATGTTAATTTAATTAACTTTAGATGAAAAAATATCAGAAAATTTTCACAATACTTTACAAAACAATAAAAGAACAGTTATAATAAAAAAATATAATGATAAAATTATTAGAGTTTTAATTGTTTTGTCATTTTTAATGTAAAGGGGGAATTGAGATGATTTCATTTAAAAATGTGGAGAAATATTATGGTTCTTTTCACGCCTTAAAAGATGTTAATCTAACAATTAAAAAGGGTGAAGTAGTTGTAGCTATTGGTCCATCAGGATCTGGTAAGAGTACGATGTTAAGATGTATTAACGCTCTAGAAGAGATTACGACAGGTGAATTATTTGTGGATGGTGTGGATATTCACGATAAAAAAACTAATTTAACTGAAGTAAGAAAAAATTTAGGAATGGTTTTTCAACATTTTAATTTATATCCCAATATGACAGTTTTAGAAAATGTCACTATTGCACCCATAAAGGTTTTAAAAGAAGATAAAGAAGAAGCTATCAAAAAAGCAGAAAGATTACTAGAAAAAGTTGGAATGCTACATAAAAAAGATGAGTATCCAACGCAATTATCAGGTGGACAACAACAACGTATCGCTATTGCTAGAAGTTTAGCTATGGAACCGGATGTGATGCTTTTTGATGAGCCAACATCAGCACTAGATCCAGAGATGGTTGGGGAAGTACTAGATGTGATGAAATCATTAGCAAAAGAATCTGGAATGACAATGATTGTTGTGACACATGAAATGGGATTTGCTAGAGAAGTAGCTGACAGAGTTATTTTTATGGCAGATGGCAAAATTTTAGAAGACAGAGAATCAGAAGCTTTCTTTGATAATCCAAAAGATGAACGAGCAAAGCAATTCTTAAGCAAAATTATTAATCACTAGGAGGCGAGTTAATGAAACGACAATTAAATAAATTAGCCTTTCTTTTTTTATTTGGCGGTCTTTTTTTCGTTTTAGTGGGATGTAAAAGTGAAAACGGTGCTAAGACAAATACATTAGAAAAAACACAATCAAATGAAAAAATAGTTTGGGGAGTTAAGTACGATACGAAGTTATTTGGCATGATGAATATTGAAGAAAGAAAAGTAGAAGGTTTTGATATTGACATTGCCTCTGCAGTAACTAAGCGCGTTCTTGGTGAAAAAGGACAAGCTGAGTTTGTTGAAGTAACATCAAAAACAAGAATTCCATTACTTAAAAATGGGAACATTGATGCGATTATCGCAACAATGACGATCAGTGAAGAGCGCAAAAAACAAGTTGATTTCTCAGATGTTTATTTTGATGCAGGTCAATCATTACTAGTTAAAAAAGAGAGTGACATAAAAAGTGTGACTGATTTAAATAAAGAAAAAACAGTGTTAGCTGTTAAAGGCTCAACCTCAGCTGAAAATATAAGAAAGCATGCGCCAGAAGCAAAAGTACTAGAACTGGAAAATTATGCGGAAGCTTTCACTGCACTCCAATCAGGGCAGGGAGATGCAATGACGACTGACAATTCTATTTTACTCGGAATGTCGGCGGAAAATCCTAAATATGTATTAGCAGGAGAAAAATTTACAGATGAGCCTTATGGAATTGCTTTAAATAAAGAGCAAGAGATGTTTAAAAAGGCGATTAATAAAGCATTAAAAGAGATGAAGCAAGACGGTGAATATGCTCAAATCTATCAAAAATGGTTTAAAGAAGAAGCCAAGTAGTTAGGAGGAAAAAAGATGCTAAGTATCTGGCAGACGTATCAGGGAGATATTTTATCAGGTTTAAAAGTTACGTTATTGGCAAGTTTAACAGCATTGGTTTTTAGTTTAATTATTGGAACCGTGATGGCAATTTTCCAAGTATCAAAAAACAAGTGGGTTAAAAGACTAGGTGATAGTTATGTTGATTTATTCAGAAATTTACCTTTATTAATTGTAGTGATGTTTTTCTTTGTTGTAATGCCGCTTTATGGGTTCAAATTAGATGGTATTACCGCAGGAACAATTGGATTAACACTTTATACATCAGCGTTTATTGCAGACACAGTGAGAGCAGGTATTGAAGGTGTTCCTAAGGGACAAATGGAAGCAGGAATAGCTTCTGGATTAAATTACCGTCAAGTGATGGTTTATATTGTGTTACCTCAGGCTTTTAAAATTATAATTCCGCCATTAGGCAATCAATTTATCAATCTAGTTAAGAATTCATCAATACTAGCTATGGTGACAGGAGCTGATTTAATGTACCAAGGAGATTTAATAGCAAGTACAACGTTTAATACGATTGGAACTTATACTTTAATTGGCTTAATCTATCTGTTGTTAACGTTACCATTATCTTATTTTATGAAATACTTAGAAATTAAATTAGCTAGTAATTAAGGAAGGGAGTTGGTTGGATGGATTTCCTACAAGCATTTACATGGACGAACCTACGTTTTATATTAGATGGTTTTGTGATTACACTTGAAGTGGCAATCGTATCCATTATTTTGAGTTTTATTATTGGTTCATTATTAGGCATTGTGCGCTATTTAAAAATTCCAGTTGTATCAGTTGCCTTTGGTATTATTGTTGATATCATTCGTAATTTACCATTATTATTAATTATATTTTTCACTTATTTTGCTTTACCACAAATTGGAATTCAGTTTAGTATTTTTTGGTCAGCAGTCATTGCTTTAACTATTTTTGAATCAGCAATGCTTTCTGAAATTATTCGTGGCGGTTTACTTGCCGTACCAAAGGGTCAACTAGAAGCAGGGATGTCGACTGGATTAACAAGAATCCAAACGGTCTTTTATATTGTGTTGCCACAAGGATTAAAGTTAATGGTACCACCTTTAGTGAGTCAATTTGTTTCACTAATTCGTGATACATCATTAGCCGTTATTATCTCATTACCAGAATTGACTCATAATACAAAAATAATTTATGCACAGTACCCAAATACTGTAATACCAATGTTCTTCATCATGGCAGCTTGTTACTTTGTAGTCTGCTATTCATTATCAAAATTTTCAAAACGCTTTGAATTAACCTATGGAAAATAAAGGGTGGTCAAAAAGGCGCTTAGCTCTAAGCAACTGGAGGAACTTATAAATAAATCCATGATCT
>CAUQFM010000135.1:0-5536 GCA_963517295.1 uncultured Vagococcus sp. | reverse complement strand
GAGTAGATGTAAGTACTCCAGAATTCTGGAAGAAAGCATTAGCAGAAGTAGCAGATTCTATCGAATCATTTATTACTTTAACTCCATTAAATAAATAAGAATAGTATTCAGAAGAGACGACTCCAATCGTCTCTTTTTTGTGGATGAAAAGAGATACGTTGAATGATAAGTAGTAGATGTTCAAATTTCCACGAAAAAAATAAAAAAATTTAAATAAAGTGATTGATTTTTTTACAATAAACTGTTAAAGTATAGAAAGTTAATTTTAATTGTCAGACAATTCTGATATAGTTCTGACAGGTAGGAGGAAATATGAAGAAAAAAGGACTATTATTTTTCTCAACTGCAGCTGTAGCTTTAACTTTAGCAGCATGTGGTGGAAAAGGACAATCAAGTAATTCAACAACAACAGGTGGAACTCCACAACCAAAAACAAAATTTGCGTCTGAAGTGACGCACGAAGGTACACCAATTAAAGGCGGAACTTTAAAATATGCGATGGTTTCAGCAGCTCCATTTAAAGGATTATTCATGGATGAATTAGCATCAGATTCATCAGATTCATCTATTACATCTCAAATTGATACTACATTATTTGAATATGATGAAAACCGTAAATTAACAAATACTGGTATGGGTGCTATTGAATTTGACGTAGAAGGTAAAACAGCTACAGTTAAATTAAACTCTAAAGACTATAAATGGTCAGATGGACAACCATTAACAATTGATGACTACATTTTCGCTATTGAAGCTATCGGTCATAAAGATTATACAGGTGTTCGTTATAACTCTAACTATCAAAACATCGAAGGAATGGATAAATTCCACAGTGGTGAAGCTAGCTCAATTTCTGGGGTAGAAAAATTAGATGATTACTCAGTGAAAATTCACTTCAAACAAATGCGTCCATCAATGCAATTAGCTGGTGGAGCTTTACCTTACTATGTAATGCCAAAACATATCTTTTCAACTATTCCAGTAACTGAATGGGAGAAGAGTGAATATGTACGTGGAACTAAAGGTGTAGGTCTTGGGCCATTCAAGATTGATTCAATCACACCAGGTGAATCTGTAACATTAGTTCCAAACGAACATTACTACAAAGGTCGTGCTAAATTAGATAAAGTTGTAATGGAAGTAGTTTCTCCGGATACAATTGTTTCTCAAATGAAAGCTGGTAACTATGATGTTGCTTCAATGCCAAGTGCTCAATATGAAGCTTATAAAGATTTAACAAATGTTTCATTTATCAGTTCATTTGCTTCTCAATATGAATATATCGCATTCCACTTAGGTAAATTTGATAAAGAACAAGGTAAAAACGTAACAGATCCAAATGCTAAAATGAAAGATCCAGTTTTACGTCAAGCTTTGGCTTATGCTTTAGACATTAATGCGGCTGGTGAAAGTATGTATCATGGTTTACAACGTGGAACAAACTCAATCATCATCCCATTCTTCAAAGATATTTACAATCCAAACCAAGAAGGATTCGATTATAACCCAGAAAAAGCTAAACAAATGTTAGATGAAGCTGGTTATAAAGATACTGATGGTGATGGATTACGTGAAAACAAAGATGGTTCTAAATTATCAATCAACTTTGCAGCTCGTACTCGTGATGATGCAAATGAATCATTAATTCAACAATATCTATTATGGTGGAAAGAAATTGGTTTAGATGTAAAACTTTACACTGGACGTACTCTTGAATCAAATGTGTTCTATGAAAAAGTTCAAGCGGATGATCCTGAAATTGATATGTTTGCTGGTGGATGGGGAACTGGTTATGATCCAAACCCAGCTGGTTTATTTGGAGAAACAGCTAAGTTCAACTTTGCTCGTTTTGTAAGTCCAGAAGCTAATGATTTAATCGCTAAAATCAGTTCTACTGAAGCGTTTGATGAAGCTAAGAATGTAGAATTCTTCAAAGAATGGCAAAAATATGTTCACGATCAAGCGTTCATCTTCCCAACTTTAATTGGTGATTCTGTAACTGCCGTGAACAAACGTGTGAAATTCATGAACTCAGAAATTGGTAATAAAGATTCTAAATCTGCTTTATACCAACTTGAAGTTGTTTCAGAAACAGCTACTAAGTAATTTTTATATGACTTCCCTATAAGTAGTAAGGGACGCCAGCAGCTTCGCGAAGCGAATCTCATGGCTAAAAATCGAGACTTGGTCTCAATTTTTCCCAGTACCAGTAGCCAATAGCGTGACTACTGGTACTCTTACTACAGCGGGAAGTCTATGTTTTTTGCATTCATTTATAAGGGTGCGTTTAGGAATATGACTTCCCTGTAAGTAGCGGAGGACGCAAGCAGCCTCGCAAATGCGAGTCTCATTGCTAAAATTTGAGCCTAAGGTCTCAAATTTTCCTGTACTAGAAGCCAATGTGATGGCTTCTAGTACTTACGCTACAGTGGGAAGTCTATTTTTTTGTGCATTCATTTATGAGGGTGCGTAAAAGAATATGACTGCCCTTAAGTAGTAAGGGCAGACTGATTCGGGCGGTCTATCTGTTGGGACATGTTTATAAGAGTGTGTTTTCAAGTATAAAATCCTACCAAAGTAGCATCTTCTTTGTTACTTTGTTTTTTTATTTGTCTACGAATTAGAGAGAATTATACGATTATGAGTAAATAAAGTGGAAAAGATTAAAAAATTGCTTTTATTTTAATTTATGATAGAATGATTTCGACATAAAGAGATGAGAACTTTATGGGAATAAGAAATATTTGGAGGAATGAGATGAAGAAAAAGAATTGGTTATATGTTACAACATCAGCAACAGTATTAGCTTTAGCAGCTTGTAGTTCTAATAATGAAACAACAGCTACAAAAACACCGTTAGGAACGCAAACAAAGTTTGCGACAGAAGTAGTCAATGATTCCGAAGCTATTAAAGGTGGAACATTAAAATATGCTCTAGTAGCGTCTTCAGGTTTTAAAGGAGTTTTCATTGATGAATTAGCACAAGATTCATTAGACTCAACGATTAGTTCTCAAATTGATGCAAGTATTTTTGAATATGATGAGAATAGACAGTTAACAAATACTGGTTTAGCAAGTATTGATTATGATGTTGAAGGCAAAACAGTCACTGTTACATTAAATTCTAAAGATTATAAATGGTCAGACGGTCAACCTGTAACGATTGATGACTATATCTTCACTTATCAATCAATTGGTCATAAAGATTACACAGGTTCTCGTTATAATAGTAAATATGAAAATGTAGAAGGAATGAAAGAATTCCATGCAGGAAAAGCAGATTCAGTATCAGGTTTAGAAAAAATTGATGATTATTCTGTAAAAATTCATTTTAAAGAAATGCGTCCTTCTATGAAACTAGCAGGGGGAGCATTGAGTGCATATATTATGCCAAAACATATTTTCTCTACAATTCCAGTTGCAGAATGGGATAAGAGTGAATATGTACGTGGAACTAAATTTGTTGGTTTAGGAGCATTTAAGTTAGAATCAATTATTCCAGGTGAATCTGTAACTTTAGTTCCAAATGAACATTACTACAAAGGTCGTGCAAAATTAGATAAAGTAGTGATGGAAATTGTATCTCCAGATAATATCGTTTCAGAAATGAAAGCAGGTAAATATGATATTGCTGAGATGCCAAATGCTCAATATGAATCTTATAAAGATTTAACAAATGTGAACTTAGTAAGTACATTTAAATCTTCATTTGAATATGTAGCTTTCCATTTAGGAAAATTTGATAAAGCAAGTGGTAAAAACATCACTAATCCAAACGCAAAAATGAGTGACCCAGTATTACGTCAAGCAATTGCATATGCTTTAGATATGGATACAGTTGGTGAAAGTCTTTATCATGGATTACAACGTGGAACAAATTCAATTATTATTCCATTCTTCAAAGATGTGTACAATGCAGATCAAGAAGGATTTAAATATAATCCCGAAAAAGCAAAAAAAATGTTAGAAGAAGCTGGATATAAAGATGTGAATGGCGATGGATTACGTGAAAACAAAGATGGTTCCCCATTGAGTATTACATTTGCAGCACGTACTCGTGATGATGCGAATGAATCATTAATTCAACAATACTTATTATGGTGGAAAGAAATTGGATTAGATGTTCAATTATATACTGGACGTACCATTGAATCGAATAACTTCTATGAAAAAGTTCAAACAGATGATCCAGAAATTGATATGTTTACAGCTGGATGGGGAACAGGATTTGATCCAAACCCAGCAAACTTATTCGGTGAAACTGCTAAATTCAATTTTGCTCGCTTTGTAAGTAAAAAAGGAAATAGCATTATAAATAACATTAGTTCAACAGAAGCATTTGACGATGCAAAAAATGTTGAATTTTACAAAGAATGGCAACAATACGTTCATGATGAAGCATTTATCTTCCCAACATTAGTAGGTGACTTAGTAACAGCTGTTAATAAACGTGTGAAATATTATGATACGAAGATTGGAACAAGTAATTCAAAATCAGCATTGTATCAATTAGAAGTAGTATCAGATACTCAAGTTAAATAATAATATTTATAAAGACTTTTCTCCCGGCAATGCCGATGAGAGAAGTCTCTTTTTGTATAAAAATGAGATAAAATGAAAATAAATTAAAAAAAGATTAAAAAACACTTGCAAAATCCAAATTTTATGTTAATATAATAACATCTTAATTAAAAAATGAATTTTTAAAGAAGATTTTATTAAGGAGAGATGAAAATGATGAAAAGAAAATGGCTTTGGTTACCAACAGCTGCAGTAGCATTGACAATGGCAGCATGTGGCTCAAAATCAACAACAACTACCACAACAACAGAAGGAGCAGATAAAACAAAATTTGTTTCTGAAGTTACTCATGATGGTGAACCAATTAAAGGTGGAACTTTAAAATATGCGATTGTTTCATCTTCACCATTAAATGGCGTATTTATTGATGAATTATCACAAGATAGTACAGATTCATCTGTTGCAGGTATGATTGATGAATCGATGTTTGAATATGATGATAATCGTAAATTAGTGAATTCAGGTTTAGCTTCTATTTCATTTGATGTAGAAGGTAAAACAGCAACGGTTAAATTAAATTCTCAAGATTATAAATGGTCAGATGGAGAAAAAGTAACAATCGATGACTATATCTTTACTTATGAAGGAATTGGTCACAAAGACTACACTGGTGTACGTTATGATGGAGACTATAAAAACATTGAGGGAATGGAAGAATACCATAAAGGAAAAGCTTCAACTATTTCTGGTTTAGAAAAATTAGATGACTACACAGTAAAAATTCACTATAAAGAAATGACACCTTCAATGCAATTAGCAGGTGGTTCAGTAAGTAGTTATATTATGCCAAAACACGTATTCTCTAAAATCCCTGTAGCTGAATGGGAGCAAAGTGATGCTGTTCGTGGTAAATCTAACGTTGGTCTAGGGGCGTTTACAATTGAATCAATGGTACCAGGTGAATCAGTAACAATGGTAGCTAACCCTAACTACTTCAAAGGTCGTCCAAATATTG
>CAUQFM010000134.1:0-5599 GCA_963517295.1 uncultured Vagococcus sp. | reverse complement strand
TTTTTAATCCATATAGTAACTATTTGATGATACTACTCTTGCTCCAAAAGGCATTAAAGCAAGCTGCGCTAGTTTAAAACTTTGTTTGCCAAACGGAATGCCGATAATCGTGAGACATAGTAAGATACCACTAACTAAATGGCCTAAAGCTAATACCCAACCACTTACTAATAACCAAATTATATTAACAAGAAAAGACATACTACTTGTTCCGTAAACTACTTGCTTACCGAATGGCCATAAACTTAAACCGGCAATTTTGAAACATTGTAATCCAACAGGAATGCCGATAATCGTGATAGACCATATGCAACCAGCAATAAACCAAGATATCGCTCCAGCTAAACCTCCAAAAACCAACCAAATTATATTTCCTAATAGATTCATCTTTATCCCATCTTTCTGTTTCCTTTGTTTATTTTAACAAACCAATTTACAGATTAATAGGGCTAAAAGTCTGATTTTGTAGACTATCTAATTAAATTTAAAACAACTAATTTCAGCTATCACTTGATTTTTGAGAGACATATCTGCAAAAGAATACATCATTCCATTATGATTAAGTTGCCTTAATTCTGCTTGTGTTAAATCAAGATTTTCTGATAATAAGCGATATTCTTTCGTCAACGTCGTATCTGATACGGTTCTATTATCTGTACTGATACAAAACGTCACCTTATTTTCTAACCATTCTCTCAACGGGTAATCTTTAATTGTTTCGATTGCTTTTGTTTGAATATTACTTGTCGGACAACCTTCGATGCATGCATTTAACTGACTAAATTCTTTCTGAGCAGCCATATCACCTTTTAAAGCAATACCATGTCCAATCCGCTTTGCTCCTACTTCAACTGCTTGGAAAATATTATGAACACAACCACATTCTCCAGCATGAAGTGTTAAAGGTATATTGCCTAGATCCGTGACAACTTTTAAGACTTCCTGATATTCTTTAATAAAATGATCTTTCTCTTCTCCTGCTAAATCAAAACCAACAACTTTTTTATGATTTAATTGATGAGCTTCAGAAAAGACTGACGATACTCTATCAAGATCGCCAGATTTCATACCGATAACTAGTAAATTCCCAAAAACAGGATATTTTGCTTCCGCTTTTGCTATACCATTTGCAACAGCTTGGATAGTTTCTTCTACTGATAATCCCTTTTCCATAGATAAGATTGGCGCAAAACGGATTTCTATATATCTAACACCATCTTCCGAAGCTTGTTCCATCACATCAAAAGCAGCCATCTCTAAAGCCTCCTTCGTCTGTAGATATGGCAATACAAAATCAAAACAAGCTAGATAGTCACTCAGATTCTGACAGTTTGATGGCGCTTGCATTTTTTTTGAAATACTATCAATATTTTCATCAATGACTAACCCTTGTAATTTGGCAATTTTTTGTAAGGTAATCGGACGAATAGAACCATCCAGATGACAATGTAACTCTACCTTAGGAAATAATTGGATGTCTGAATTTTTTAGCACGTTGGAACGCCTCCTATTAGTTAGTTTATAAGTTGTTTATATTGTTCATCATTATAACGGGTTTTAAAAGTCTTGTATACCTTTATTAGTCATTCTATAATAAATTATAAATAACATTTTAAAAGGAGTACTATTTTGAAATCAATTAACTTAATCAAAAAATTATTAAGCACTATGGAATATCCTGAACTAACCAAATTTTGTCTAGAAGAACAAAACAAAGATTATGAAGGAGCTTGTTTTTCAATTAGTCAATCGACCTTTAGAAGTCGTCTAGCCAAACTAACACCTAAGAAGAAAGGCTATTTTTTGGCTTTTTGGGAGAAAAATAACCTGAACACCAATCAAGCTTTTTCTTATAAAAAAAGTCCCGATTACTTAATCATTTCAATTATTGATGGAGATAAAACCGGACAATTCATTTTTCCAAAAGATCTTTTAAAGCAACAAAAAATTCTTCGAACCGAAGCTCAAAAAGGAAAAATGGCTATTCGAGTCTATCCTTCTTGGGAATTTGATTTAAACTCAACAGCAAGTAACACTCAGAAATGGCAAACACCCTATTTTATTGATTTGTCTCAAGGATCTGATATAAAAAAATTTAAAGAACTCTATAAAAAAGGATGAAGCCTATTTAAGCTCCATCCTTTTTCTTTAAATATTTTCTCCATTTGTCGCAATCATTTCTTTGTACCAATCAAATGATTTTTTCTTATGACGGCTCATATCACCCTTGCCTTCATCATCTAAATCAACGTAGATGAATCCGTAACGTTTAGACATTTCACCTGTGGAAGCACTAACTAAGTCAATACAGCCCCATGGTGTGTACGCCATTAAATCAACGCCATCTGATACAACAGCTTTCTTCATCTCAGCCATATGTTTTTCTAAATAATCGATACGATAATCATCATTAATCACATAATTTTCATCTGGTGTATCAATCGCTCCTAATCCGTTTTCAGAAATGTATAATGGCACACCATAACGACCATATAAATCACTTAAAGCAACTCTTAATCCGATTGGGTCAATTTCCCAACCCCACTCACTGGCTTCCAAAAACGGATTTTTTACGCCACCAAAGAAATTCCCTTGGCTTTTTTCATCCTGATGCTCTGGATTAACAGAAACTGTTGATGACATATAGTAACTAAATGATAAATAATCCACTGTGTAATTTTTAATGATTTCTAGCTCTGCTTCTGTCATTTCAACATTGATGCCTTTTTCTGCAAAGTAAGCTAAAGCGTAAGACGGGTACTCCCCACGAACTTGAAGATCGTTACAGAAATAGTTAAACATACGGTTTGTCGTTTGTGTTGCTTGGACGTTTACTGGATTAGAATCGTAAGAATACATCGTTGCATAAATGCTCATACAACCCATTTGAATCGCTGGATTAACTTCTTTAGCAATTTTAGTTGCTAGTGAGCTTGCGACAAATTGATTATGTAGTGCTTGATAGTTTTCTTGTTCAGTTGATTCACGCATTGCTGTTGAGAAGAATGAACCCATTAAGCCTGTATTAATCTCATTGAATGTCATCCAGTAAGTTACTTTTTTACCAAAACGTTCTAAAATAGTCCGAGCATATTTCTCGAATAACGTAATTAACTCTTTATTTTTCCAACCACCATATTCTTTTACTAAGTGAAGAGGTGTTTCATAATGAGAAATTGTAATGGTTGGTTCAATGTTGTATTTTAATAATTCGTCAATCACGTTTTCATAGTACGCTAAACCAGCTTCATTGGGTTCTGCTTCGTTACCTTGTGGAAAAATACGTGCCCAAGAAATTGACATACGGAATGTTTTGAATCCCATTTCTGCAAACAAGGCGATATCTTCTTTGTAACGGTGATAAAAATCAATACCTTTATGATTTGGGTAGGTATATTTACTTTCATCGATTTCAAGAGGCATTCCTGAGAACATTAGTGGCATTCTTTGTTTCCCACCCGGTGAAATATCGGCAATCGTTAATCCTTTACCTCCCTCATTATAAGCACCTTCCAATTGGTTAGCTGCAGTAGCTCCACCCCATAAAAAATCTTTTCTAAATCCTTTGTTTATCATAAAAATACGTCCCTTCTTATTTTGATTTTAAGTTCACACGCAGCACTCTCACTTTACTCACTCGATACTATCAAGTAAAATTAAGAAGAAAAGGAGTGACTCATGTTGTTTGATATTGAAAAATTAAGACAAGCTACAGAAACTGATATTCAAATTGCTCATTATATTTCTAATCACGAAGATTCCGTTGCGTTTATGCGCGTCCGTGAATTAGCAGAGAAAACACATGTTTCTCCAGCAACCATCGTTCGCTTTACTCAAAAAATGGGTTATGCTAGTTTTCCTGAATTACGTTTAGCTTTGAAACAAGAGATAGAAAAACGTGGACAGCCTTTATACAATAAGGAAAGTAATCCTTACTTAGAAACTACTCAATTGCCAGATGATTTTAATCAGAAAATTATCGAACTCACGCAACGATTAGAAAAAGCGAGTTTTATTCACTGTTTAGGAACAGGCTCATCAGGAACAATGGCTGAGTATGCTCAGCAACGATTTGCCTCTCTTGGTTTTAGAAGTATTGCTTCTAGCTCAAGTTTTATCCCTTATCTTGCTACTAAGATGAATCAAACAACAGACGATTCATCCGAAGTCTGCTTATTATTTTCCGTTTCAGGTGAAACACCAGACTTAGTTCATATTACAAAAGCTTTAGCAGATACTTCCATTTATTCAGTCAGTATCACAAATAAAAACGCCAACACCTTAGCAACATTAGCAAATTTTTCATTATCTTATGATAGTCCATCCAATCGCCAATCTTATAGCGTGGATATGTCATCACAGCTTCCAGTTGTTTATATTATTGAAACATTAGCTAAAGAACTTTACTTGAAAAAAAATGCCCTTAAATCAGAAGAGTAAGTCTTTACTTGCTCTGTTTTTATTATAACTAGTATTTTGCTGTATAGATATGGGTTCAAAGGAAGTTGGTTCAGGTTACTCAAATGAAACATGGTGTTTCATTTGGAATGACATCATACATTGAAATTAACATTTTTCTAAAAATTTTCCGTAATAATAAATAATGGGTTCAAAAGAGAGGGAAAATGAAAAAGAAAATAATTGTATGGTTATTTGGGTTAAGCATTCCTTTTTTATCATCGGTTACTTTTTACAAACTATTCAAGTTTTTAACTCTTTAAGTCAAAGTGACATTCAAACTACCCAAAAAGATATTGCGATAAATTACCCTTTAACTACTTTTTTGTTCTACACAGGACTAACAATTTTTATTCTATCAGCAATTTTTCATTTTTTTAAAATAAAAATAACGACTATTCTTTTCAGATAGTTTTACATTAGGAGGTTGACATGAAACTATTACCTTATCATTCTGATTTAATATCTAACGAACAGTTAGCTTCTTATTCATTATCTACAGAGCAACTTAGTTTTTCTGATTTACCAAAAGATGCGATTCAACAAGCTAAACAGGATTCAGATCGATATCCCGTTTTTTTAACTAAGGATGCCGAATTACTTTCTTTTTTTATACTCCATACAAACGAAGGTCCTAGCATCTACACTGATTATCCACAAGCTATTCTATTACGCAGTTTTTCGACCAATCAGCGCTACCAAGGAAAAGGATATGCTAAATCATCACTACTTCTTTTACCACAATATATCCAGCAATACTTTCCAGATATTCATGAGATTATTTTAGGTGTTAACGCTAAGAATAACGCAGCTATTCAATTATACGAAAAAACAGGTTTTATTGATAACAATCATCCTATCTCAACAGAATATGGCGAACTACGTATCATGACACAACGCGTTTAGAAAATATTGATTTTAAGAAGATTACATATGAGTAACAAACTCATTTTTCGACTTAAAAATGTCTTTAAACTTCTTTAACCCTTTTTTCATAAAAAGAAATTATCTTGGTCACAATTAGTTCATATTTTGTCGCTATTATATACATATACCAACAAAACAACCCTAACAAACTTTTTCATTTTATTTACTCCTCCAAAGTAAATAAACAACTCCTTTTTTGCTCCTAGCATAGGCT
>CAUQFM010000133.1:0-5620 GCA_963517295.1 uncultured Vagococcus sp. | reverse complement strand
CTGGTCGACGTTTAGCTAATCGAGTATATTTAGCACCTTTACCACTATTATGTTCTTCTAGTCGACGAGTTAAATCGGTGGTGTAACCAGCGTAATAGGTATGGTCTTGACATTCTAAGACATAAAAGTAGTGTTGTTTAGTTACTTCCATGAAGCATTTCCTTAATAACTGGTAAGTATTGATTATCATCGCCATAAACATAAAGTGGCGGTAAAATTTTCAAGCCGTCAGTTTTTCCATCTTTAATACCTTCAATCAGAATGGTGTTAGCTTCTTTATGTTCCTTAGGGTAAATAAACTGAATTCGTTTTGGGGCAATGCGGTGTCGTCTCATACTATCTAAGATATCCATTAAGCGATCAGGTCTGTGAACCATAGCGATTTTACCATTCATTTTCAAAATTTTTGAAGCTGAATTAAAAACATCGTCTAGTTGTAAATGAATTTCATGGCGAGCAATAGCGTAATAAGGATTTGGATTTTTTTTACTATTTGGTTGTTCTTTAAAATAGGGCGGATTACACGTAATAAAATCTACAGAATCACTTTTTATTTCAGTTGTAATGTCTTTAATATCTAGTTGTTTCATCTCTAATTGATTTTCTAATTGATTAAGAATAATGCTTCTTTTACCCATATAGGCTAGGCGATCCTGAAGTTCAATTCCGATAATAGTCGCTTGGGTTCGTGGAGACATAAAAAGAGCCACCGCTCCATTTCCAGAACAAAAGTCAATGATTGTTCCTCTTTTAGGAATCGAAGCAAAGTGAGCCAATAAAACGGCATCTAATGAAAAAGAAAAAACATCTGGACTTTGAATAATCTGAACGCCTTGAGCGACAAGCTGGTCAATTCTTTCTCCTTCTTGTAATAAATGATCCATTGAAAACTTCCTTTCAAATCAGTGAATTTATTATAGCATGTTAGAATAAATTTGGATAAGAAAAGCTTGCATGTTTTCCGATTTTTGGGCATACTAATAAAGAATTTAAAAGGAAAGGACATGACATTCATGTATCGATTTTTATTAGGCGTTGTACGCTTTTTAACATTTTTTATTAACACGAATGCCCGTTATATTGGCCGTAATAATTTACCAAAAGAAGAAAATTATGTATTAGTTGGTCCACATAGAACCTGGTTTGAACCTCTTTATTTTGCGATGGGAGCTTGGCCAAGAAAATTTTCGTTTATGGCAAAAAAAGAATTATTTGATAATAAATTTTTAGGCTTTATTCTTAAAAAATGCCATGTATTCCCAGTTGATCGAGATAATCCGGGACCCAGCGCGATTAAAACACCAGTTAGAGCGTTAAAGAATACGGATTTAAGTGTCATGGTATTCCCAAGTGGCAGCCGCTATTCTGATGATTTAAAAGGTGGCGCAGCTGTTATTGCGAAGATGGCAAAAGTGAAGATTGTACCAGCTGTTTATCAAGGCCCGTTAACATTCGGTGCTTTATTTACTAAAAAACGTGTGACGATGGCATTTGGTGAGCCAATCGATATTTCTGATATAAAAAAATTAGACAAGGCTGGTATTGCAGAGGTAGAACAAAGAATGCAAAAAGCTTTTAAAGAGTTAGATACACAAATTAATCCAGATTTTATTTATCATAAACCGATAAAAAAAGAGAAAAATAAGATTGAAAAAGCTGACTAGAAAAAATAGTCAGCTTTTTTGATATAAACTAAAATTTAACCAAATTCTGTCATTAATTTTAAGATAATGTCATCTGTTAATTCAAAAGGAGTATTTCCAGAAAAACGTTCGGTCTGAACTTCTTTTGATAAAGAAATGATATCTTCACGTGAAATATTTAATTCTTCAAAAGGAGTTAAGCCTAAGATAGTATCTCTAAATTCTCTGTATTGATTAGCAGTAATTTCACCAATCTGTAAATCTGTTACATTTTCTGGGAAGGAAGCATTTAAAATATAACCAATTTCTTTAATTTTTTTAGGTTTAACAGTAGCTGTTGCTTTGAGTGTTCCTGGTAAAGCATAGGCACAAGCTTGTCCATGAGGAACACCAAGTTTTGCTCCGACAATATGAGCTTGTGAGTGACCAATATGTGTACCGCCATTATTTAACACCCAACCACCGAGTGCAGCAGCAACCATCATTCTTTCACGGGCTTCTTTGTTTTGTCCATCCTGAACAGCTAGTGGAAGATATTTGTAGATTAAAAACATGATTTTCTCACAAATCGCATCCACAACAGGTGTGGATAAGGTTGAAGTATAAGCCTCAGCAGCATGAGAAAACGCATCTAGTCCAGTTGAAATAGTTAACTGTTTAGGTAATGAAAGAAGTAAGTCGGGATTTAAAATAGCAACTTCACTAACAGCTTCATTTGCTAAAATCGCCAACTTTTCATTTTTATCAGTGTCTGTCACAATTAGTGCGTTAGATAATTCGCTACCAGTACCGGAAGTCGTAGGAACTGCAATTAAGCCGTGGCAAAAAGTAGTGATTTCTTTGTCGTAGGCATAATCAGTAATACTACCGCCAAGATGACGCACGATGTTAATTCCTCGAGCAGCATCAATAACACTACCGCCACCAATTGCAATGAGCGAATCGCATTTATTCTCAGTAAAAATAGTTGCGCCGTCATTAATTAATTTTACAGGTGGATTGGGTACAACTTGATCATAAATAGTATAAGATTTATGATTTTTTTTAATCGCTTCTAGTAGGTTATTAATATTTTTAGAACTTAATAAAAATTGATCAATAACAATCATCGGATGGTTGTAATTACGATCGTCCAAAACTCCTAAAGTTGTTTCAACTAAGTTATCTGTTACTAATACTTTGACAGGTTGTTCTAATTTATAGTCCAATGTATGATCTCCTCTAAGTTTATTTTAAACCAATTTCAGCAGCGGCTTGATCAGCACGTTCGCAGAATTTTTTGACTTCAGGAATATTTTTTTCAGTGACACCATCTTCAAATTTATAAGATGTTTTTGTTAATGAATCTACACCAAATGGGCGGATTTGTTTAATACAGTCAGCGACATTTTCAGCACCTAATCCACCAGCAATAATCACAGGAATACCGACTGTTTCGACAATTCTCCGGTCAATGCTCCAATCGTGAGTTAGACCACTAGCACCAATACCAGTGTCTTTAGCTAAACCAGAATCAGTTAAAATATAATCACAAAATTTAGCGTATTCTTTGGCTTGATCAATCGCTGTTTCATCTGCTACTAGAACAGCTTGCATGAGTTCTACACCAGGACATTCTTTATGTAACCGATCTGCAAAAGCTTGATCTGCTGTATAATCCATACCAGCAATATGAACGATATCTGGATTAACACGTTTGATAATGAAAAACATCTCTTCTACATCTTTATTTAACATAATAGCGATTGATTTAACTCCGCGTAGTTTACATTCAGCAAAAATTTTATCAACGACATCAAAAGGAACGCGATGAGCAGGAATACCTCCTGTTTGCATAGGTACTAAGCCAATATGATCAGCTCCCGCATCCATTGTTTGAACAGCTTCATTAAAATTCACGATTGAATAAATTTGTTTTTTTACCATAATTATCTTCTCCTTTAAATTGTTTCCATATATTTAGTAGTTCGGTGAATAATATTTTTTATGTTAAGATCTTTTGATACAGCTAGTGGTGATTCCATCGTAATACTGGCAGCAGCTTGGGATATTTGACCGATTTCTTTTAAGGCTAAAACATCGCCATAGTAAAACCGAGCCCATGCAATAGTTGCCATGGTACAATCACCCGCACCGTTAGTACTGATGATTTTTTTTGCTATAGGTGGAATCAGTGTGGGTTCTTCATTGTGTCTAGAACAAAGAATACCTTGGGCGCCTAGAGAAATAAAAACATTTTTAACACCGCGCTGATTGAGATTTAGAGCTGCTTCTTTACCCGTTTCAATATCAGTTACTTGGATACCGGTTAGAAGTTCTGCTTCTAAATCGTTCGGTTTGAGTGTATCAATTCTATTTAAGACATTTTCAAAACGTTCAACTTTAGCAAGTGAGACAGGATCAACAAAAATTGGTGGTATTACGTGTTTTGCTAAAAATTCAATGGATTCTTGAGAAATATTGCCATCAATGACAACAATTTCAGCTTGATTAATAAAGGTCAATCTTTCTTCTAAAAAGTCAGGTGTCATTTGATTAACAATAGTCATATCATTAATAGCAGTTACCATATCACCTTGGTTATTTGCGACATATAAATAGGTTGAACTGTGGGCATTTTCTATTTTTTTAGCATAGTCTAAGTTAATTTGATTATTAAGGCAATCCGTTTCTAAAATAGTCCCAAAACTATCATCTCCATAAACCGTTATTAAATAAGTAGGAGCTTCTAATCGAGTCAGGTTTTGTGCGATATTTTGTCCAACACCACCAATGCTTAAATTTATTTCACCTATATTTGAATCTTTTTCATGGTAATTTTCTCCAGATAATCCAGCAATATCCATATTTAAACCACCAATGACGACAATGTACTTATCTTCCACTAAAACCACCTCATAAGTTTATTTATACCTTTATTATAGTATCCGCTTTCATAATAAAGCAAACTAATGTATAGTGTGTAAACAAATGTTTATATTTTAGGAGCTGAATAGAATGACAGAAAGAGAAAAAGAAATTTTAGTCATTATAAGAAATAATCCAACCATATCTCAAGAAGAACTTGCTTTTGAGCTTGGTATATCTAGATCAGGAGTAGCAGCCCATATTCACAATTTAATGAAAAAAGGGTATATTCAAGGAAAAGGATACATTGTAAAAACGCCTGAATTTGTCAGTGTTGTAGGCGGAATTAATATTGATATTGTCGGAACACCAAGAGATGAATTACTAATCAACAATTCCAATCCAGGTAAAATAAATTATTATTTTGGTGGTGCAGGTCGCAATATGGCGTTAGCATTATCAAAATTAAAAATTAATACTAATTTCATGTCTGTTTATGGTTCAGATATTAATGGGGATCGATTTGTGACTGATTCGCGAAAAATAGGCTTTAATATTGAGTGCTGTGAACGAATTAGTGGTTATAATACCTCTTCGTTTATGTATCTAGAAGATCGCCAGGAACATTTTCAAATAGGTGTCGATGATATGCAGATTTTGGAAAATATCACACCCGAATTTATTAATCGTTATTTACAGAGAATCAATCAATCTAGGTACTGTATTATTGATGATAATCTGTCACTAGAGACAGTAGAATATATAGAAAATAATGTGACGGTTCCTATTGTAGCTAAGTCTGTGTCAGTTAATAAAGTGAGTCGGCTGACATGTCTCTTGAAGAAAATAGAATTACTTGTTTTATCGGAAGTTGAATTAAATGAGTTAACTAAAAATAGTGAGATCGCAACGACAATCGAAACTAGAATGATATTTTTAGTCGATAGTGGTGTAAAGCAAGTAGTAGTAGTTAAGAAAAATGGTGATTTATACTATCAATCAAAACAAGAGAGCTACCAAATTGAACGACATCTAACACCTGATTATAATCGTAATGGTTCAACGGCAGTTTTAACAAGTACTATGATTTGGGGAATGCTGCAAAATAGATATACAAGTAAAGAAATTTT
>CAUQFM010000132.1:0-5644 GCA_963517295.1 uncultured Vagococcus sp. | reverse complement strand
TCTCTCTATTTTTCACTCTTAACCTAACATTTTTTGCTTATTGTAAATTGAATGATTGCCATTACAGCAATATGCTACACTCATCGTTATAAAGAAGACTGGGATAAACTGAAAACCAAATACTTCGCCACCGATTAATATTGGTGCTAAAAGTGTATTTGTCCCACTACCAAAAACAGCAATATAACCTGCTGCCCCAACTAATTCAAGAGGCAATCCAAACATAGGAGCCAATACAACACCTAAAGAACAACCAATAGCGAATAAAGGTGTGACTTCTCCTCCTTGAAAACCAACTGACAAAGTTAATACAGTTAATACTAATTTCAAGATAAAATCATAAGAATGAATCCCTTCTCCATTCAACCCCTCAACGATTAAATTAGTTCCCAGACCCGCATAACGACCATCATGTAGTAACAATATAAGCAACGCAATAACTATTCCACCAATAAAAATGCGATAATATGGATTAATCAATAGCGCCTTAGCCAATCTCTTTCCTTTAGACAAAGTATAGGAAAACAATCTACCTACTAAGCCAAAAATAAGACCTAAAACTACAAACTTAACTACCAAAGAAAGATCCAAAGAAATAGATTGATTAATAGGAAAACTGAATTTTTCTAATCCTAAATAAGAAGAAACAAAAAATGCTGTCACAGAAGCAATACTTGCAGGAAGTAAGGCTTTAATTTCTAACCTTCCAGCTACTAAAACTTCCAATGCAAAAAATATAGCCGCAATTGGTGTTTGAAATAGTCCGGAAAATCCAGCAGCCATCCCTGTAATTAAAGCGATTTTCGCCATGTTTTCTGTTGGCAGATACTTCCCTAGTTTTCCCTGACTCATTCTGTGGGAGAGGGCACCACCAATTTGAACAGCAACCCCTTCTCTACCAGCACTTCCTCCAAATAAATGTGTTATCCATGTAGAAAACATAACAATTGGTATTAGCCGTAACGGAATATTTTCTTGGTCACCATGACCAACATCAAAAATCAAACCCATCCCTTGATTAGAGATATCTCCGTAACGTGTATAGATGAATTCAATTAGTAAACCCGCTATTGGTAGAAATAAAATCAAGTAATTAAAATATGACATTCGCCATTCTGTTACTTGAATCAACACTTTTCCGAAGACAACTTCTAAGCCTCCAACTAAAAGACCAATTACCAAACTAAATAATACTAATCCAACTATTTTTCTTTTATTCATTATTATTAAAAACTCCTTTTTGACAAAAAAACAGACTTTTTATTACTGACTATTACTCGTATTCGAGAAAAGAAAAAAGAGGCTAACATTTAAGTTAACCTCAAATCATTAGTTTTAGTGGTCAATTCTATCATTACGTTAAGGGACTTTATCATTTCCCAAAAAAATAGTCCTATTTATTCACATTTTACTCTTATTAGCTATTTTTTTCAAGATTCCTTTTTTCTAATAGTTCATGATGAGAAGAGACTTGTCCTCTTTCATTTGCTTCCGGATCTACAATTAGTTTCACTCCATTAGCTGCATTCACAGCGTCATGGAAAGTTCCTGCAATAAGTCTCACTTTTCCATCGTAAGAAGCGGCATCTCCAGCAGCATAAATACCTGGGATAGAAGTTTTACCTTTTTCAGATGTTTCAAAAAAGATATCATCTACGACTTTAAATAACCTGTCCTCTTTATCTAACAAAGGATTGTTTCTTTCAAATCCATGACATACAATCACTGAATCAACAGGGAACTCTTCTTTTTTATTTGTTAGAGCATCCTTTAATTCTACTATTTCAATTTTGTCATTTTTTTCTGATTTAAAGCCACTAATCTCTTTTTCTGTTAAACAATGGATTTTTTCATCACAAAGAACACTTTCAACTTCAGTTTCATATCCTCTAAATGATTCTTTTCGATAAACTAAATATATTTTTTTAGCAACTGAACTAAGTGCTTTTGCCCATTGAACCGCACTATCATTGCCTCCTGAGATCATAACTACTTGATCTCTATACGATTCTACCTCTTGCACTTCATAATGAAGATTGCTTGTTTCAAATACACCAGGGTAATCAAAATCTAATTTTTTAGGCGCAATAATTCCTGTACCTGTTGCGATAATAAGGGATTTTGCTTGATGTACATCACCATCTTCGGTTATCACAGTGATTTTATTTTTTTCATTATTAATTTCTGTCACTTTTTCCCCTAAAATGATTGTTGGATCAAACGTGTTACCTTGTTTAATTAATGCAGAAATAATATCCTCTGCTGATTGAGGAACCACTCCACCAATATCCCAGATATTTTTTTCCTTATAAACATTTAATTTACCACCTAAGTATTCCTGTGCCTCAATTATTTTTACAGTCATCCCTCTAAGACCACAATAAAAAGCACTATATAAACCTGCGGGACCTCCGCCAATAATAATAACATCTATCATTTTTTTACTCTCCTAACCGATATTGATATTCATTCTCAATAGGTATAATAAAATAAACACCACGGTTTGTGATGTCATTCATAAATTACCATACTTGTTTAATAATAGCAACATTTATCATAAAAACACTTTCATTTAGTTATTAAATGTTTTAACGAACAGATATTAAATAACTAACATTCTTTTTTAGTTACGTTCATAAAATTGTACTTATAACATTTGTAAGCGGTAGTCAAAGTTTAATAAAACATTAAAATTTTATAAATGTTTTAAAAAAACTCTTTTTTTTCTTTTCTGTCGTTGTTTTTTATGTTAAAATTTCCTTAAGTTAAATATGGTTAGTTTGAATATAACTCCGCTAAAAAAAATACAGGTAGGTGTTTTTTTTAACAAGCTTGTTCAAATTCCGTATTCAATTGAACGGAATTGTTAAAAATTAAACTCAGGAGGATTTTTATGACATTATTATTAATTGAAATCGCTATTATGATTATTACCATTATTTACGGTTTAGTCAAAGGCGGTGCACTTGGTTCCGCAGTATCATCGATTGTTGCACTTTTTATTATGTTATTCATTTTCAAATTACCACCCTCAGAACCACCTGTTACTGCTGTACTAATTATTATATCTATCGGAATTGCGAGTGGCGCACTTCAAGCATCTGGTGGGATGGATTACATGATTTCTGTTGCGACAAAAATCATTCGTCGTTTCCCTAAAGCAATTACTCTTGTTGCACCCCTTGTTTGTTTCTTATTCGTTTTCGGTATGGGAACTGCCATGATTAGTTTATCTTTAGAGCCAATCATTGCAGAAACTGCTACAAAATCAAAAGTTAATCCAAAAGGCGCTTTAATCGGTTCGGTTTTAGCTTCAAATATGGCTCTTTTATGTAGCCCTGCCTCATCTTCAACAGCATACGTGATTATGATGTTAATGCCCTTTGGCGTGTCACTTATTACTTACTTATCTATTGTATTACCATCAACACTTGCCGCTATTATCATTTTAAGTTTAATTTTAATGGCATTAGAAAAAAGAGTTCCCTTTGACGAAAGTATTTTAGCAGAAACACAAGAATCTACTGAAGAAGTAGTGCATGATAAAAAAGCAAAATATTCTACTTTTGTTTTCTTAGGTTGTGTGGTTGCTATTATCATTTTCGGTCTTTTCCCAGGTCTGTTGCCTCAATATACAGTTGATGGAAAAAGTGTTAAAATTAAATCAACTGATGTTGTACAAATGTTTATGTATCTATCAGCTGCTGTTAATATTCTTATCTTTAGAATCAAATCTAAAAATATTTTAGCTGCTCCTGCCACAAGTAACGCACTTGGAGCATCTCTTGTTGTACTTGGTCTTGGTTGGGTTGGGATGACCATCTTCTTCTCACCTGGTAACCAAATTGTTTTACAAACAACCATTGGTGAAATCTTAAATTCTTATCCATGGGTTATCATTTTAATTTGTAGTTTTGTCGCAATGATTATTGGAGCTCAAACAGCTGTTGCTGCGATTGTCTTCCCGTTAGCTTTAAGCTTAAATATCTCACCAATCTTTTTAGTGATTATGGTTCAATGTCTTAATGTTAACTTTATTATTCCAGCACAACCTACACTGTTATTAGCGTGTGAGTTGGATCGAACCGGCAGAACGAAAGCCTTTAGTTTCATTATACCTGGTGTTATTATCACTGCACTCTCTATGGTGCTTGCTTATGGAATGACACTGTTTATTTAAAAAAAACCTACTAGGAGGAATTATTATGTTCAAAGAAATCGAAAAATTGATTGAAAGTAAACAAGAATCGTATTTTACCTTAAGTGATCGTATTTGGGATATTGCTGAAACAAAATTCCATGAACAAGAATCAGCTAAAACGATCATCGCAGTTTTAGAAAAAGAAGGATTTAGCGTTGAAACAAATATTGCCGATATTGATACAGCCTTTATCGCAACTTACGGTTCAAAAGGTCCTATCATTGGTTTCTTAGGTGAATATGATGCCTTACCTGAATTAAATCAAAAAGCAGGTGCTACTCATAAAGAAACAGATCCTAGTTTAGGTACAACTAATGGTCACGGATGTGGTCATAACTTATTAGGTACTGCTTCCCTTGCTGCTGCGATTGCAACAAGAGATTATGTTAAAACTAATAATATCGATGCTCAAATTAGATATTACGGCTGCCCAGCTGAAGAAGGTGGCTCTGGTAAAACTTATATGGCTCGCGCCCACGCTTTTGATGATCTAGATATGGCTCTTTGCTGGCATCCTGGAACAGATAATGCCATTATCGCTTCTCCTACATTGGCAAATATTCAAGCAGTTTTTGAATTTAAAGGTAAATCATCTCATGCTGCTAACTCACCAGATATGGGGCGTAGTGCATTAGATGCAATGGAACTAATGAATGTTGGCGCTAATTATTTACGTGAACATGTGACACCAGAAGCTCGTTATCATTATGCAGTATTAGATGGTGGCGGTATGCAACCAAGCGTTGTCCAAGCCCACGCTAAATCTCTTTACTTAATCCGTGCGCCTAAAGCTTTCCAAGTAAAAGATATCTATGATCGTCTATGCGACTGTGCTAGAGGTGCAGCTCTTATGACTGGAACAGAAGTTGAGATTCACTTTGATAAAGCTTGTTCTAATTACATGCCTAACAAAGTCTACTCAAAATTAATGTCTGAGTGTATGATTGAAGTCGGTGCTCCTCAGTTTGATGAAGAAGATATTGCCTTTGCTAAAGAAATGCATAATTCATTAACTGATGATGAGAAAAAATTCATGATGGTACCGCCAATAACTTCAGTCGAAAAACAAATATTAGGTGCTAACCAAGGTAAAGTTTTAGCTGATTATGTTTATCCATTCAATGAAGCTTTCACTAACTTTGTAATGCCTGGATCAACTGATGTTGGTGATGTTAGTTGGGTTGTACCAACTGCACAATGTGTCATGACAACAGAAGTCTTCAATACTGCCTTACATTCTTGGCAATGGGTTGCTAATGGTAAAACAAACATTGCTAAAAAAGGAATGTTACAAGCAGCAAAAGTTATGGCAACGACTGCTATGAAAGCTATTGAAAATCCTGAATACATTGAGCAAGCAAAAGCAGAATTAGCTGAGGTAACAAAACAAACACCTTATGTTAATCCAATCCCTGCAGATGTAAAACCTAATAGCTTAGGTTT
>CAUQFM010000131.1:0-5680 GCA_963517295.1 uncultured Vagococcus sp. | reverse complement strand
AAATATAACAATTCCTCACTAGTTTCTTTCGATCATTTCACTAAGTCAAAAAAATAGGAATCCCTAGTTAAAGGGATTCCTATTTTAATTTTTAGGTAGACCAGTTGGGATTCACAATCTCAGAGCCTGTAAGCCTTGGTACATCTACAGCTCGGTTTAATATCTCATTATGTTAACTAAAGAGTTAAATAACTAGTTCATTATTTTTTTTGCTAACATTTCATTTCCTAATCTTGAAGTTATTAATCGTGGATTAAGTCTTAATATCTCAGAATATAAAAATTGAGTTTCTTTACTAACTTTTTTTCCTAATACCATTGGATAGATTTTACGAACAAAGTTAAGATTTGCTTTTTCATAATATATTTTATTATCTAAAAGCTCAGCCTTATATTTACCAACAATTTTTAATTCTTCTGAACTCAGAAAATTTTCTGAGTTATTCTTTAATAATATTTTGTCTATTTCGAGTAATAAATAACTTACAATTTTCTTTGGAAAAAGTCTACTTATTGGTGAACTAAATTTTTGCTTTGCCATAATACGCATCCTTTACTTTTAATATTTAGGTTTACTATGTAAGATACTCCATGGAGCTCCAACATATCCCCCTATCATTGTATTAGCAACATGACTTGCAGTTGATGTTACTTGAACTAATTTCCATTGCTTTGTTTTAGTATGTTGGTAAAAAGCATATGGCTGAGCCGTATACTTATACTGCCAATATCCTGATGAAGCTGATCTTTTTGTTCTAAAATTAGTGACAGGACTCTCTGATAATAAATCTAACTGATCTGCTATTTCAGGAATATCAATATCTGTTAAAATAGCTTCAGAAGCCCCAGAAATAATCGCTTTGGATAATGGCATTTCAGGAACCTTGTAGTCGTTTGAATCAGATAAGACTGTTGGGATTTTTTCTTGTTCTACTTCTGACGCGTTTGCTGTTATTCCAAACGTAATACCTAATAATATTGTAACCATAGTACTAATTAAAAATGTTTTTTTCATGATATAACTCCTTTTATTTTTAGAATAATTAATTTATAACACACAAAAGTTATTTTATTAATATGATATAAAAATATAACGATTATATTAGTATTAAAGGTATATTTTATATTGTATTTTTGAACATAAAGAACAATATAGTTTTTTACTTACTGGTTATCTACTAAAAGCCTTCATAATTGATTCTATAAAATATCAGTGCTAGTCTACAGTATTTGGATTCTAAAAGTAAATACGACAACTAGCTCAAACACCTTTAAAAACAAAATTACTGTGTTCCAAAGCCATTATTTTTATATCCTCTAAAATAATGATTACAACAACCAAGTATAAATAAGATTATCTATTAATATCTAAAAAATCGGATAATTTAGCTTGGTATAATACCCTTATGTTAACTAAAGCGTTAAATAACTATTTTTATTTATTTATAAAAGAAAAAATATATCCAACAAGAACTGAAGCTAATGGATACAATGCAATAATTACAATTACATATCCTTCTAATCCCAAAATATTATTTTTAGTAATTAAAGAAAAAATCACTAAAAACCAAATGAACCAACCTAAACCAGAAAAGCCATCATTTAACATTTTTTTAAGATCTTTGACCATTAGAATCTCCTCCAATATTTTTTATTTATTATATCATGGACCAAAGATCAACTTGATATAATCACCATTTATGTAAACTAAAAAAGTTAATTTTGTCATTTTCAGCACATATATAGCCTTTTACTAAAATTACATGCAAGATTATTACACATAACACTACTTTTTATAGTTTTTGTGTTGAACGCTTTATTTAGTTAATGAGTGAATCCGTAAGTATCATTATCTCGCTTTTCATGAAATAAAATATGCGCTATTTCTAACTCATTAAGACATTGGTTGAAATCATGGATAAACGCAGTGCCACGATTTTTTCCTAAATCAGCTCGACAAACAATTCGTTGAATCACAATATTATCTAAATTATTAGGCAAAGGATATGCCGGTATTTGCCATCCTCTCATTTGAAGACGATCAGCTAGATCATATAACGTCCATTTGACTTTAGTATCTTCTTTTAAGCTATAACACACAATTGGAATGTTCTCACCGTTATTATATATATCAAAAAGATTAGTTCTTTCAATTTCTTTCGCAATTGTCATAGCCACTTCTTGAGTTCTTAAATGAATTTCCCGATAACCATTAAAACCAAAACGATAAAAATTATAATACTGACCAATTATCTGACTAGCACTTCTTGAAAAATTAATTGCCATAGTCGGCATATTTCCGCCTAAATAGCTTACCTCAAAAATCAATTCTTTTGGTAAATAAATTTCATCACGCCAAATAATCCAACCAACACCAGGATAAACTAGTCCGTATTTATGACCTGAAGTATTAATAGATACAACATTTTTTAATCTAAAATCCCAAATATAATTCGGATTAATAAATGGTGTAAACATCCCTCCACTTGCACCATCAACATGAATAACCAATTGATGCTCATGATTTTGGTTATAATGTTCCACTTTATTATCCATTGCTTGGATATCATCAAATTTCCCAGTATAAGTAATACCTAAAATACCAACAATGCCAATTGTATATTCATCAACATAATCCATCACTTTTTCAACATCTAAACTCAAACATTGTTTTGTCATCGGTACTTCTCTAAGTTCGATATCCCAGTAAACACAAAACTTTTCCCAACACACCTGATACCCTGAAGAAATAATTAGATTTGGTTTTTTAGAAACACAATCCAATCCTCTTTCCTCTCGATGATGTCTCCATTTAAATTTCATTGCAAGTCCTGCTAACATACAGGCTTCACTTGATCCTACTGTTGACGTTCCTATTGGTTTTTCTGATTTTGACGCTTTCCAAAGATTGCCTAAAATATTGACACAAGATTGCTCTATTTCTGCTGTTTGTGGATATTCTGACTTATCGATTGCATTTTTTTCCATTGTTTCGGCCATCAATTGACTCGCTTCTGGCTCCATATAAGTCTGACAAAAAGTAGCTAGATTTTGTCTAGCATTTCCTTCATCAATTAATTGATCTTTTAATAATTGATAAGCTACCTTTGGCGATACAGATTCTTTTCTTAATGAAGATAATAATACTTCTTCATCCGATGATAAAGAACCAAAAACTGGTATATCTTGATTGTCATTTTTAAACATGAGACATTCCACCTTTCAATACTACTATCTTTATTTTATGTTTAAATACTTTATAATTCAAATAAAAAAGCGCTTTTAATTTATTAAACAAAATGATATGATATATCATATAAAAATAATAATAATAAGATATATCATAAGGAGATAAATCATGCTAAATACAATTGATACACGTCATGGAACAGCTAATCAACACAGCTATTCAAACGGAAATACCTTACCCTTTACTGGTGTTCCATTCGCTAGTAATTACTTTTGTGTCCAAACAAATGGAGAAAATGGCAGTTGGTGGTTCCATCCAGAAGACCGAGTATTTCAAGGATTTCGTTTAACTCATCAGCCTAGTCCTTGGATGGGAGATTTTAGTCATTTAGTGATTGCTCCTATTTCTGGGAATGTGACAAAAACTGAAAGCTACTTTAATCAAAGTTCTTACCGACCAGAAGAAGCAATTTTCCAACCTCATTATTTGAAAGCCTATACAGAAAGACACCGTATTATCAATGAATTAACTGGTTTTACTTACGGTGGACATTTCAAATTTACTTACGAACGAAAAAATGAAACACCTGGCTTTTTCATCCGTTCAGTTGGACCTAGTTCTTTTAAAAAAGAAGGCAATTTAATTACAGGCTACATTTCTAATTTTGCCGGTTCTGAAGATAAAGAATTAAAAATGTATATTGCTTTGTCCCTTTCAGAAGACGTAACATCTTGGCAGATTAGTGAAAATGATAAAATGAAAACTCTAACTGATACAGAAATTAATTTAACCGATCCTGCTTTGTATCTAACATTTGAAACTGAAAAAAAAATCAAAGAAGTAGAAATGATACTAGCGACTTCTTTCATTAGCCCAGAACAAGCTCAACTCAATTTATCTAGAGAAGTTTCTAAAACATTTGATGAGCATAAAAATGAAGCGGCAGATAAATGGTTAAATTACCTTAACCGAATTGAAGTGGAAGATAAAAATCAAAAAAATGTGAACTTGTTCTATCAAATGATGTATCGCAGTTTCTTGTTTCCCCAAACATGGCATGAAATTGATGAAAACAATGAGAAAGTTCACTATGACACGTTGAGTAAAACAGTAAAATCAGGACCATACTATACAAATAACGGTTTCTGGGATACGTGTCGTACAATTTATCCTTTGTATTCACTCATCGCAACAGACGAGTACGAAGACATGCTAGAAGGTTTTTACAATGCTTTTCGCAACAGTGGCTACTTGCCTAAATGGTTGTCACCAGATGAGCGTGGTCTAATGCCCGGTACATTGATTGATGCAGTTATCGCAGATGCTGCGGTTAAGGGAATTGCTAGTGAAAAGATGCCTGACTTTTTAGAAGCCATGATTAAAGCAGCCACAATAAATAGTGGTAAAGACAATTATGGCCGTCAAGGAACAGAAGACTATCTTAAATATGGTTATGTGCCTAGTCACTACCATGAGAGTGTGAATCATACACAAGATTATGCTTACAGTGATTTCTGTATTTCGCGTGTGGCTGATGTCTTAAATGACGACAAAACACAACAAGAATATGAAAAACAATCACTTAATTATCGAAATTTAGTTGATAAAGAATTTGGCGTTTTACGTGCTAAAGATGCAGATGGACACCCAAAAACACCTTTCAATCCGTACGCATGGGGACATGACTATGCAGAAGGAAGTGCTTATCAAAATAGCTTTGCCGCTTTCCATGATTATCAAGGATTAATTAAGGCTCATGGTGGCAAAGAGAAATTCACAGAAATTATCACTGAATTATGTAACAGCTATCCGATTTTTGATGTAGATGGTTACGGCTTTGAAATTCATGAGATGAGTGAAATGGCAGCCATTGATTTTGGGCAAATTGCCATCTCAAACCAACCAAGTTTCCACCTTCCTCACCTCTTTAATTACGTGGGACAATTAAGTACTACTCAGCATATTTTGAAAGAATTAATGACGCGTGCCTTTGAACTTGGCTTTAGAGGATATCCCGGAGATGAGGATAACGGAAGTATGAGCGCTTGGTTTATTTTCAACAGTTTAGGCATGTATCCTGTTACTCCTGGTAGTGGGGAATACTCCATCGGTGTGCCTCTATTTGATAAAGTAACCGTTCACCTGGCTAACGGAAAAGATTTAACGATTCGTGCTAATAACAATGTGCCACAATATCATTACTCAAAAGAAATCCGTGTAAATGATGAAAAACATAATCAACTCTTCTTTAAACATGCTGACTTAATGAAAGGCGCTGACGTTGAATTTGATTTATGTTTGGTGCCACCTGTTGTAGAGTACGGGAAAGATGATTTACCATATTCATTGACAAACCAGAGTGAATAAAAAATCGTTTTGCTCTGAGTAACTGGAGGTAATCACAAACAATCCTCTTTTTGGATTGATTGTGATTAGTGAAGTTACCGAAGGAGCAGATTTTTTATTCCGGACTAAATAGAGTGGTGAAAAA
>CAUQFM010000130.1:0-5736 GCA_963517295.1 uncultured Vagococcus sp. | reverse complement strand
TACATTTTGAATTCTAGGAAGCGGTCGTTGTAGATTTCTAGGTATTTAGAACCTAAGTCTTGGTATACTTCTAAATTTTTCATTGTGTCTTGATCTGGATAGAATTGTTCATCTTCTGTAATTTCTTTAGGTAATAGTTTTTTTGCTTCTTTATTGGGTGTTGAATAACCAATGTACTCTGAATTTGTCGCGGCATTTTCTGGTTCTAGCATAAAATTTATAAAATCATAAGCGCCATCGACATTTTTAGCAGTTTTAGGAATAACGATGTTATCAAACCATAGATTAGACCCTTCTTCTGGAATGACGTAATGAAGATGTTCGTTATTATCTAACATCTCTCGTGCTTCACCAGAAAAGGTAACAGCTGCAGCACTTTCTTCGTTGATCATGTACATTTTTATTTCATCTGCAACGATGGCTTTAACATTACTGGTCATTCCTGTTAATTTTTCTGAGGCTTGGTCTAGTTCATTATCTTTTTTACTGTTAAGTGAATGTCCGTTACTATTAAGAGCTAGCCCAATAACTTCTCTGGCACCATCAATTAACATGACATTATTTTTAAGTTCGGGTTTCCAAAGATCATCCCAGTGCTGCATGTCATCTTCTTTAATAAATTTATCATTGTAAATAATACCAAGAGTTCCCCAAAAATAAGGAATGGAGTATTGATTTTTTTTGTCAAAAGGTAGATCTAAAAATTTAGGATCAATCGTTTCCAAGCCTTTAATTTTTGAATGATCTAACTTTAGTAAAAGGTTTTGTTTCATCATTTTTTGAATCATGTACTCACTAGGAATGGCGATATCATAAGCCGTTCCACCTTGTTCTACTTTAGTTAACATAGCTTCGTTAGAGTCGAATGTCTCATAGATAACTTTATAACCATATTCTTTCTCAAATTTCTTTAGAAGAGCGGGATCAATGTAATCTCCCCAGTTATAAATTGTTAGTACTTTAGCGCCAGAATTGCCTGATTTTCTTTCTAAATTAAAGGCAGTTAAAGCAAGGCAAGCGATGATTAAGATGATTCCAATGACGAGTGAATTAAGTTTTTTCATGATTGCCTCCTTTCTAGTGAGTTACTTTTCGGCGGTGTTTTTTAGTTTTATTTTCTTTGCTGATAAAATAATAGCCAAGCACAAGAATCATTGAGAACAGGAATAATAAAGTACTTAAGGCGTTTATTTCTAAACTAATTCCTTGTCTAGCTCTCGAGTAAATTTCAAGAGATAGAGTGCTAAAGCCATTTCCTGTAACGAAGAAAGTCACAGCAAAATCATCTAAGGAATAAGTAAACGCCATGAAATAACCAGCAATAATTCCTGGAGTGATATAAGGTAAAATAACTTGACGTAAAACTTGCCAGTTGTTAGCACCTAAATCACGAGCGGCATCAATTAAGGATTCGTTCATTTCTTGAATTTTTGGTAAGACCATCAAAACAACAATCGGAATACTAAAGGCAATGTGTGAGAGTAAAACAGACATAAAGCCTAATTTAAAGCCAAACCAAGTACCTAGAAAGGTAAATAAAATCAAGAAGCTTGCGCCGATAATGACATCAGGTGAAACCATTAAAATATTATTCAAACTTAAAATCATATTTCTCATGCCACGTTTTTTAGTATAATGAATCCCCATCGCCCCAAAAGTCCCGATAGTTGTTGCAATTAAGGCGGATAAAAAGGCAAGTAAGAACGTATTAACGACAATACCGATTAATCGAGTGTCCTCAAAAACAGCCTTATAGTGATCTAAAGTAAATCCTGTAAATTCATTCATATTTCCACCATCGTTAAATGAATAGTAAATCAGGTAAAAGATTGGAATGTATAAAAGAATGAAAATGGCCACTAAATAAAGATGAGACCACTTGAATTTATTTTTTGTCATTTTTTCTTTTTACCTCCTTTTTTCTTTTCACCTGTTAAGAACATGATGATGAACATCGTAATAATCAAGATAACACCAATCGTTGAGCCCATCCCCCAATTTTGAGTGACTAAGAAATGTTGTTCAATAGCAGTTCCAAGAGTAATTACACGATTTCCACCAATTAAGCGAGTTAACATGAATAAACTTAATGAAGGAATAAAGACTGCTTGGACGCCACTTTTCACCCCATTTAAAGAAAGAGGGAAGATAACACGTCTAAATGTCTCAAAATTATTTGCACCTAAATCTCGACTGGCAGAAATAAATGAAGGGTTAATTTCTTCTAAAGCGTTAAAAATAGGCATGATCATAAAAGGGATTTCAATATAAGTTGCCACGAAAATAAAACTAAAATCAGTAAATAAAATCTGCTGTGAGCCAATACCAATCGCTTCAAGAAAATGATTAATATTACCATTAATACTAAATATTCCAATAAAGGCGTAAGCTTTTAGCAACAAGTTAATCCATGTTGGTAAAATAATCAGCATCAACCAAAGTTGTTTATGGTTCGTTTTATTTAATAAATAAGCTGTAGGATAACTGATTAAAAGGGTGAAAAAAGTAATAATGAATGCGTAAAAAACCGAGTTAAAGGTCATCCTTAAATAAGTTCCGCTTGTTAGATATTGTTGATAGTTGCTTAAAGTAAACGCACCACTGGCATCAAAAAATGATTGGTAGAAAATCAAAAGAACGGGTGCGATAACAAATAAAAGTAACCAAAGAACATAGGGAATGGTATATATTTTTTTATTAATTGACATTTTTTCTCCCCCTAGTCTTCATCATAACTTTCAAGTCTCGCATCAAAATCTTCTTCAGATTCTCCAAAACGCATCACGTGGATATCCTCTGGTTCAAAGTAAATACCTATTTCTTGTCCTTCTTTACTTCGTTTCGTCGAATGAACAGTCCAAGCGTTCCCTTCATTGTCTAAGCAAAAAATCTCATAATGAACCCCTCTAAATAGAATCGTATCCACAGTGGCGATAAGTTTACCTTTTTCAATAGGAACAATGCTTAAATCTTCTGGTCGAATCATGATTTCCACAGGTTCGTTTTTCCGCATGCCACTATCCACACATTCAAACTTTTTACCCACAAATTCCACAAGATTATCCTCTTTCATAACACCATCAACAATATTACTTTCACCAATAAAATTAGCAACAAAGCGGTTAATTGGTTCATCGTAAATATCACCAGGTGTGCCACTTTGTTCGATGTTCCCTTCATTTAAAACAAAAATTTCATCACTCATTGCCAAAGCTTCTTCTTGATCATGAGTAACAAAAATAAAAGTAATTCCTAATCTTTTTTGTAAATCACGTAATTCAGATTGCATAGCTGTTCTAAGTTTTAGATCCAGAGCAGATAAAGGTTCATCCAGTAAGAGAACATCAGGTTCATTAACAAGAGCGCGAGCGATTGCGACACGTTGACGTTGCCCACCTGACATCTCACTAATTTGACGTTCATCAAAACCAGAAAGTTGAACCATACGTAGCGCATCATTAACTTTTATCTCAATTTCTTTTTTAGGTAACTTTTTAATTTTTAAACCAAATGCCACATTATCAAACACATTCATATGAGGAAAAAGGGCGTAGTCTTGAAAAACGGTATTTACTTTTCGTTTATTGGCAGGAATCGTATTAATTTTTTTCCCATCAAAATAAATATTTCCACTCGTAGGTTCAGAAAAACCAGCGATCAATCTTAAAATAGTTGTTTTTCCACAGCCAGAAGGTCCGAGGAGAGTATAGAATTTACCTTGCTCTATTTCAAAACTAACCTCTTTTAAAACGACTGTTTCATCAAATTTTTTCACGACATTGTCAAAGCGAATAATTGTATGACTCATTGTTTGCCACCCCTTTTATAAATATGAATTAGTTGCCACTAGTAATAAGCGACTAGTACTTGTATGATTATTGCTAATTTGATGCTTTTTGAGTGCTTGATAATAAATGCTTTCACCCTGATTGGCATAGTAATGATCTGAGCCAATTTTAATACAAACACTGCCCTCTAAAATATAGGCGAAAGTATCTGAAAGAGAAGGCTCAAATTCTTTATATTCACCCGCCTGATCTAAAGATAAAATAATTGGTTCCATCTCTTTTTCGTTAGAATCAGGAACGAGCCATTTGATTTCATAGCCTTTTTCTTCTTCGTAATAAACGGTATACTCTTCACTTTGATAAACAACTTGTTGAGTTTGTTCGTTTTCATCAAAAAAATCTTTCGGTGAAATACCAAGAACTTCTAAAATCGAAAAAAAAGTTTCCATAGAAGGTGAGCTTAGGCTTCTTTCTAATTGAGAAATATAACCTTTGCTTAAATCTGTTCGTTCGCCTAGTTCTTCTTGGGTTAAACTTTTTTGGATGCGTAAATTTTTAATTTTATTTCCTATATTCATTATTTTCCTCGTTTCAAAGTTTATAATTACTAAACTTCAAAGCACAAAAGTTTAATATAACTAAACATGTAGTTTACTAACAACGGAATTATACAAGAAAAGAAGAAATAATTCAATTGTTTTACTGTAAGATTTCCATTAAAAATAGGGTATACTTAAGAAAGAAAAACAAGTTTAAGAAAAGAGGCTAAAAAATGAGGATCAAAGATTTTAAAGCGCTTGTTGTAGATGAAATAGAAGGTAACGTATCAGCTCACGTGAAGGAATGTGATTTATCAAACTTGTCAGAAGGAAACACGCTGATAAAAACTGCTTATTCTGCGGTGAATTTCAAAGATGGTTTAGCGACAATTAAAAATGGAGGTGTCGTAAGAAGTTATCCAATGATTCCTGGAGTAGATGTTGTGGGTGAAGTGATATCATGTGAAGATGGCACTTTTGAGGCAGGTGAATCTGTAGTTGTAACGGGAAATGCTTTTGGTGTGAGCCATACAGGTGGGTTTAGTGAAATAGTCCGTGTGCCAAGTAATTGGCCCCTAACGTTACCTAAAGAATTGACGCTTAGAGAAGGAGCAATTATTGGGACAGCAGGTTTAACAGCGGTTGAGGCAATCAATCAATTAGAAAAACATGGTTTAGCAGAAAAAAAGGCTCGCATACTTGTAACAGGAGCCACAGGTGGTGTTGGTAGTGTGGCGATTGCGATGCTAAAAAGTTTAGGATATCAAAATATTACTGCGCTATCAAGAAAGAAAAATGAAGATTATCTTTTAGAAATTGGTGCTTCTTGTGTTGCAGGGTTAGAGGAGTTTACGCCTGAAAAAATCAAGCCACTTCAAAAACAAAATTTTGATTATGTAATTGATACGATTGGTGGAGAAACATTGAGTGTTATTTTACCTCAAATTAGTTACGGAGGAAGTATCGCTCTTTGTGGAAATGCAAGTGGCATTAAATTTTCAACAACTGTCTTACCATTTATTTTAAGAGGTGTGACAATGATTGGTATTGATTCAGTTCAATTATCAAATGAAGTTAAACGTGCTATTTGGGAAAAAATGGCCCAAAGCTTAGATAAAGAATTAATAAATAAAATTGGAAGACAGGAAAAAACATTAAATGAAATGGAAGAGATTATTTCCGGTTTGTTAAAAGGAACACACTCAGGAAGAACAATAATAAAATTTTAGGAAAACAGGGTAGTGAAAAAAGCGTTTAGCTCCAAGCAACTGGAAGAATTAATAAACAAGCCGCGCTTTTTGGATTGATTATAAATTGTGAAGTTGTCGAAGGAGGTGCTTTTCGAACTCTAACTAAAACAGGGTAGTGAAAAAAGCGTTTAGCTCCAAGCAACTGGAAGAATTAATAAA
>CAUQFM010000129.1:0-5825 GCA_963517295.1 uncultured Vagococcus sp. | reverse complement strand
TTTTGCGTAGTCTGTTTTATAATAATCTTTTCGTTCATTAAATGAAGAAGACCAAAAAATAACCTGATCTAGTACAATAGCTTGTTCTATCTCTGGGTTTAAAACAGAAATAGCGTCAAATAGTTCTGGATCTTCATAACTATCCAATAAAAAAAGAACATTATGACGCCATTCTGGATTTTTATTCCACCAATGCGGCAGTTTCTCATTGAGTATTAGTACCTCTTCAAAAGTTAGTGTCGCAAGCTTGATTTCGATTGTATTTTCCTTTGTTAGTGACTCACCTAAAGTAAGATTATTAACAACTTCTTTTGATGTGAAGAAGATGACGCCTGTATTACCTATCGTTTTAATCTTTTCATAACCTAATCCAGCGAATTGTTCCCGTAAATCAGCCATTAGGACTTTATTCTTATCGCCAACGTTTAAGCCACGTATTAAACCAACATAAGATATCATTTAATCCTCCCTTTCTTGCTCCTTAATTATAACCGACATTCTACTGAGACATGGTATAATTAATAAAAATTAAGCAAAGGAAGTGATTATAAATGAGCTTAGTCGTATTAATAGGACCTCATGCTGTTGGAAAAATGACAGTTGGTAAAGAACTTGAAAAACAAATAGACGGTAAACTTTTATTTAACCACCAAACCATTGATTTATATGCCAATTTTTTAGGGTTTACTGAAGACGCTTTCCGGTTATCAGATGACACACGGATTAACCTATTCGAATCTTTTGTTAAGAAAACTGAAACCAACTTAACTAAAACAATTATCTTTACAGTATTAGCTGATTTTGATAGCTCATCTGACCTTGCATTTTTAGAAAAAATCGCCACTATTTTTTTAAGTGAACAGCAAGCTGTCTATTTCGTCGCTTTAAACGCAGCAGTTGAGACCCGAATTGAAAGAAATATTCACGAAGACAGACTACAAGCTAAACCTTCTAAACGAGATATTGCTTTTTCTCAAAATGAACTGATCACTAGTATGGAAAAATATCGACTAGATACATCCCAAGAAGAACTTAACAGCTTATTTCCAAAAGTAAGCTCTATGACCATCGATAATACCCATCTTTCACCAAAACAAGTAACCAATAAAATCATTAAGCACTTCAACTTAGAGCCAAAATAAAGCAATACAAGGAGATCAAAAACATGAAACAATTATTTTTATGCTCATCATTTCAAGAGACTTATCAAAAATTAGAAGGTTTTTCTAAAAATACACTTAAAGGTCAGAAAGTTGCCTTTTTCAATACAGCCAGCCAAGTCGAAGAATATTCAGAGTACGTCGACCAATCAATAGAGCTTTTAAAAGAATTAGGCACCGTTCCTTTTATCATTGATATGGAATCAACTGATTTAGAAAGTATTATTGATTCAGCAGATGTTATCTTTGTTGCTGGTGGTAATACATTTTATTTACTACAAGAACTCAGAAAATACAAAGCTGATCAACTCATTCTGAATCATATCAACAAAGGTAAGCTATATATTGGAGAATCTGCTGGTTCTGTTATTATGAGTCCTGATATTGATTACATCAAATACATGGACGAACCCGAAAAAGCTCCCAATCTTCAAGAGACGAGAGGTTTACACGTTATTGACACTTATCCAGTTCCCCACGCTGAAACTGACTACCTTGGTGAAGCTGTTTTGAAGATAGAAGAAGTTTATCAAGGTGCTTTAGCATTGGATGTACTGAAGGATGATGAAGTGATGTTGGTAACTATTTAAGATAGTTTGGTGGTAAAAAAAGATTCATTCGTCATAGTATGACAGAATGAATCTTTTTCAATATATATTATATCACTCTATTTATTAAACAGAATAGTAGGATCAGCAAATGTATTATTTCTAAGCTTTAGCTGAGTTGCTCCTTTTATAATATATAGAGAGGGTTTCAACTCATAATAAAACATAGACTCTAATTGATCATTTGGAAACGCTTCTTTGATTGATTTTTCAGTGTATTTTAACATTAAAAATTCTTCCGTCTCCTTAGCTATCTTATATGCCTTTGTATTATTTTTCAACTCATCAACTAATTGATTTGAAATTTTACTTTTATTTACTTCCAAATAAACTTGATTATTTTTCACCTTGTATCTATTTGAACCTGATCCGTAGACTTCTCCTTCAAACATTAATGTCAGATTAGGATTATCTTGGATATTCTTAATCCTGAATCGAGTTTTATTTCCATCATTTTCGATCGAATAAGTTGCCTGTTCTGAGTCAAACCATGTTCCCTTAATTTTAAAATCAAAAGGAAATAAATACAATGTACCGTAAATTAGTAATACAGTACTCGTAATTATTACTGCAATAAAAAATTTTTTTAAAAATGATTTTTTTTCTAATTTAAATAGTTCCTGCTCTTCAGCTTCTGTTAAAGCACCATCTAACTGATTCATTTAAAAATATTCCCACCCTTAATTTATCATTTACTTTTTTTCTTACTACTTTGTTTTTTCTTTTTTCCATTTTGTTTTTTTCTTTTCTTTAATTCTTTTCTTCTTTTTTCTTCTTTTTTCTTCAAAACTTTTTTTATAACAACATAAGAAATAATGATAAGAAGAAGAATACTTAATCCAATAACAACATATAAGAGTGTATTATTTTTATCTAAATCAATGGCTTTGGCATTTAACTTCTTAGCTTCTGTTGAAGTGATTTCGAATTCCTTATCCCACTCCCACTTTTGCCCTGTCTTCTTAGATTCAGCAGTCATATGCATATTATAATATCCCGCTTTAAAAGGTTGACTTTCCCAGCTTACATCAAAATTAAAATTAGAGTTCGGAGCAAAACGATAACCTTCTGCACTCGATTTATGTAAAACTTCTTTTTTACCTTTTTCAAATACCTCTGCTTTATATGTGATGTCTTCCAAAATTTGAGGTTGATTATTTTGAACATTTGCCTTCACAACATTTCTACCACCAGTTTGATCAGCAAATGCTTTGAGAAGATCAAGTTCAGCTTTCATCTCTTTATCAGATTCACTTAAATTAAGACCTATCGTATAAGCAATCTTATTTTTTATTTTCATACCTTCAGAGGATTTATCCTGTTTCTTATTTTTATCATCTGCTTCTGTCACTTTAATTCCACCAATGACAATTCCCTTAAATTCATTTTCAGGCATTTCTAACTTAATTTTTACAGTTTCTTTTGTTTTTGCCTTTACTAAAACTTCATTCGGTATTTTAGCAATATCAGATAATGCTATTTTTAATGAATCATCACGTTTACTATCTTTACCACGATTTGAATAGTCAATAACCCCAGAATCATTTGTCGTGCCGTTATTAATTTCTAAATTCACCTTTTGATCCTTATCCGTTGAATTAGATAATTCTAACTCTAGTTCTTGTTTTTGTCCTGGTGTCATCCGCAAATCATAATAAGTAACATCTTTATTATGTTGGTTCTCTGGTAAAATTGCATTTACCGAAACTGCCAAATCTCCTTCAGCATGAACCTGCCTTATATTAAAAGTTAAAAGAATAACCATAAGTAATAAAATTTGACCCAATTTTCTTAATTTTTTCATTTTAATTTCTCACCTTAATTTACTCAATTTTTTAATTTCTAAGTAAAACATAAAGAGATATTGCTTTACAATATCTCTTTATACATAATATTTTACAATGCATCCTGTAAATTCCAAGTCACTTCTCCACTTGTATAATCTCCAAGTTGATTTCCTGGGTATATATCAACAAGAATACCCGTTTTATTATTTGCATCAACTGATTGTAGTGGAATACTATTAACAATCGCTGCATCTTTACTTTTTTCAATTGGATTTATTGGTTTTGCTATTTTGTCTATGATAATAGGAGTATCTCCAGCCTTAGGAATATAGTACAAACTTCCTTTGAAAGTAGTGTTTCCTTTTTTCATTTCTTTTGTTTGACTAGCATACAATTTCCAACCACTACCGTTACCTTGTGTGTTTATGACTTGCATTTTAGTTTTTGTTTTATCTGTATTACCATCTTTAGATATAATAGGTTCAATTTGACTTGAGCCTCTCACATCAAGTTTATGTTCTCCAAAATCAAAACTTTGCGGAGAATCCAACAATACTTGTCCTTTATAATAAAGATCAACTACAAAATCACTTTCAGGTACTTTGCTAGTATCATTTATAACCGTACCATCTTTTAATTTCACAATTAAACTGACATATTCATAACCTAAAAACGGATCATTTTTAAGTTTATTGAGAATGTCATTAAAATTATCAAGTTTTTTAACTTTAGTTGGACTTTTTGAAATATCATTTAAAGAGCCATCCTTTAAATTTTTAATCTTGTTCGTTTTAGTTCCGTCTTTTTCATTAAGATATAGGTGAACCGCCATCTCAACATTTGAAGTCACTTTTACCTCAACGGGGACAGTTTTCGGATTTCCAAACGACTTACTTTGTACAACAACATTAAATTTAACCATTCCATCGCCTTGAAAAACTGGTTTCACATTATTCTCATAATTAACTTCAAGATTGTCAAAATCAAAAACTTTATTATAAGATAATGTTAAAAATTCACTTGGGTCATTTGGTGCTATAGTTCCAGAATTAACCGCAGTATTTGTTTTTGCCACAGCACTAAAGTCAGGAACATATGACACATATTGTTTTGCATTAGTGTGTGGATTTTGCTCTTCTTTTGGCTCATCTGAATTGGCAATTTTAAACACATTATAAGATTTTAAATCAAACGCAAATTTACTAGTACTTTTATCATAAAATTTCACAATTTCTTGGCTTGAACCAATATCGAAAACTTGTTCAACAACAATATCTTTCCTTATATCTTTGCCTTCTTCTTTATTATCCCATAAAAATTTATCCATTAGTTTAATAACTGTGGAATTAGTTGTGTTATCAATATATTTTTGATAGTCAACATTTTCTACTAATGCTTTTCCATCCATCGATACCTTATATTGATTATCTCTCACTTTAGGATATGAATCATTCGGAATAAAAATCTCTAAATATTCAGGTTTATAAAACTGATTACTCACAGGTGAATCTAATTTCTGAGTATAAGTCGGTTTAATAACTAAATCTTCTTTTTTTGTAATTACTTTGTTTGATTCTGGATTTATTTTAACGCCAGAGTAGTCAATATCTGGTATATCAGATACCTTCATTTCAAGAGTAGAACTACCAACTTTATCCACATCTAAAGGCTCTGGTGAATAAACAAACGACCAACCCGGATGCGGGTATCTATTTTTACCAGGTTTTAGTTTGCCCGTTTTATAATCTCTTCTTTCTATCTCTTCCCCTTTTAATTGTCCTCGATAAAAGGCCGGCGTGTATTCATCCATTTCCCCTCCAACTGCATCCCAATTTCTTGGATATGTTATTGAATGTCCAGCATCTTCTGGTAAATTATCTGAAGATGAATAACTTGTTGTTGTAATTGTTTTGGGTGCTCTTCCTCTATTACTATTATACGTATAGAATGCCACAAAATAATTAGATTTAGTTCCTAAAGCCATTAATCCTTTTTGATTGAAAAAGATACCATTCATATCGCCTAAAGTCAGCATTCTAGAATTTGTATGTTGACCATTAATATCCATATGGTTTGAAAAATAACTATTAAAATCAGTTTTAAATCCTAATTTATTCTGATATTGGAAGGTGATACGAACTTTACCAATACTTCCAATATTAGAAACAGTTGTACACATAGGAATCCATGTACCATTGCCCATCAAATATCGGCCATACAATTTCAGGGTTTTACCATCCTTACTTCTGTATACTTCATCTAGCATACTA
>CAUQFM010000128.1:0-5976 GCA_963517295.1 uncultured Vagococcus sp. | reverse complement strand
AGCATATGTCCATCATTGGCTAGTACGTACTCTTGTTTCTCTAACTGTAATTCTCCAGTCTTCATCTTGCCTTCACTATCTAGATAATACCAGTTATCCTTATCTTTGACCCAACCTGTCTTCATTTCACCTGACTCAGCAAAATAATACCAAGCTTTGTCAATCCATTTCCATCCTTTTTGCATATCACCATCTTTGGATAAGTAATACCATTGTCCATCAGAACTAGCCCAACCCGTTTCCATCTGACCATAGATATTGAAGAAATACCACGAATCATTCAGAAACTTCCATTTTGTCGCCATCTCTCCAGAATCTTGTAAATAGAACCAACGATTACGCCATTTCTTCCATTGGCTTTCTAACATTGCTCCATTGCCTTTGAAGAAATAATAACGACCAGCAATTTCACTCCAACCAATTGCATGTTCTCCACTAGCATATCGATACTTCCAAACATCATCTTCTACATACCACTTCGCAGTAAAACTAGGAATTCGAGGATATTGTGTTGAAATATTTACAAAACCATCCGTACGAATATCAAATACTGTCGCATCATATTCTGCACTACTTGCCTTAATCAATTCAGAACCATACGACTTCAATTGCTGAATGACATCCGTAGCTACGTGTTGATTCTTCCAAGGATCACTACTTGATGTTTGTACTACAATAGAAGGATGAAGATTTTGTAGGAAATTAGACGTATTGGAAAATTCCGCATCAAAATGATGATTAAACTTCATCATATCTACTTTCCCAATAATTGGACCATAACGATCTTCATTCAAATAATCTAAATTATTCAAATCTCCCGCTGTAAAAATTCTCTTCCCATTCACTGTAATAACACTAATAATCGAATTAGAATTATCATCAACTACTGGAGTTAGTTGTCCATTCGTATACTTATTTTCATAATTGTAGAGTTGAATATCTATATCGCCTAAATAAAAATGTGCTTGTTCTTTTGAAATATCTTGAATCACTGGAATTCCCTTTTGACTAGCCACAGCTAATACCTTGTCATAATTATATTGACTATCCCAAAGTCTCTCCTTATCCGTAATTCGACTATCACTATAACGCTTCATATAGACCTTATTGACGTTAAAATTCTCCATCAACTCATCTGCATTCCCAATATGATCTGAATGAGCATGCGTAATTAAAATAAAATCTAATGTTTCCACACCCACATTTTTTAAATGTCTCATCACACGTTCGGTCATGACATTACGATAATCGGTATTAGTTCCATCATGATAAGGATAACGTGGATCACTATCATCTGGGAAATCATAATCTTCTCCCGTATCAATCATGGCATAATGCCCATTACTTTCTAATAGAATCGCATCACTTCCAAGATTCGTTGGAGACACATTAATAAAATGAATCTTATTTCCGTTTCCTTCTTGTGCATGAATCGGATTGATGACACCTAGAAATCCAAAAACGGATAATAGTACTCCTACTTTCCACTTGTTCATTGAGTATACCTCCCTTATATAGATTAGTATATGCTATTGTTACTGAAATCTCAAATATTCTTAAGTACTTAAGCAAAAAAGCATACTAGATTTCTCTAATACGCCTTCATCACTTTAAGTCATCTTAAATTTTGTTCTATAATTTATCGGGTTGATGGAGAAAATTCACCCACAGGATTTGTCGAACAGCATAAAAAAGCTCTCCTTAACAGGAGAGCTGCCAGTAAGTCGCCAAACTTACTATAACTGAATTGATTTCTACCGATTAGCCGCCAAGCTAATCATATCTGTGTTTCTATATTACAATTATTTTTTATTGTTGTCAATACAATTACTCAAATATTGAATTTTTCCTTTTAACGAAGAAATAATATTATTCTTTTTATTGATTAAATCTCTTAAACCAAATATATTCAATAACTTTTCATCAATATCATTCATCTCTGTCTTTAAAGTTGCTATTTTAGTTCCTAAAATGCGTTCTTTACCAATTGTTTTTATCTGTCCCAAATCAATGGTCCCACATAGCTTTGAGGAAATTCCTTTATAATCAGTATATAAATAATTATCTGTAATAGGAATTTGAATATCAGGGATTGTCATCGGACTACTTGATATTATAGCACATGTGAAAACAGGAGATTTAAAATTATATGCATTTGATTGTAACACAACAACTGGTCTTATTTTATTTTCCTCACTGCCTATATTTTCACCCAAATCAACAAAGAAAACTTCTCCTCTTTTTACAGTCCATTTTCTTTGAGATTTTTTTGCAACAACATAAAACAACTTTTGCATAAGCCATCGATTATAACGTTGTGATTGTTGAATAACAATTTTTTCATCATTATTCATATTATATGCTCCTTTCATTAAATTGATATTTAATGTTCTTTTATTCTCTGCTTAGTTCCTTCACTAAAATAGTTTCATCAACTCTATTTTACAAAGAGCCTAAAGTTAAACTTCTTATTTCTAACTTTTGAGATGTAATACAAAGTTTGACTCATTTAGACTCTATTCAATTTAACACTATAAAACTCTAATTTTCAATCTCAAAATTTATTCTTCTAGACACTATAGTTAATTAATTTTATTTAGTTTAAAGAATTATAGTTCAATCCTAGAATATCGTTCCTCTTTTAACTTATCTTTAATTTTTTTCAAATCTTTAAAAGGGGCATAACCAAATCTCTTAGAAAAAATTTCACGGAGTTGTTCTACTTGTTCAGCTGTCAAATAAGCATTAGTCTCTAATTCTGTACCACAAAATTCAAAATTGTACCAGTTATTATTGTCATGTTGTGGAATACAAGCTTTAAACTCTAACCAATATTCTGAATTTCCATAATCTACATTTTCTAATTTAATTACTAAACTATTAACCACAATTATTCCTCCTGTATAATTTTTTAATTTATAAAAATAACGTATTTAATCTTTTTTAATTAAAGATTAATGATGAGTCAAAAAAGAGAGCTTGCGCCCTCTTCTTCATCAGTATTCTTATTACACCCATTCACCATTAGAATTAACAGTGTAACCATCTGGTGTTGTTGTATTTGTTAGTAAAGCTCCTGAAGTATTGAAGTAATACCATTTTCCTCCAATTTGTTGCCATCCAGTTTGCATTGCTCCTGAGTTATTCATGTAGTACCATTCTTTACCTACTTGAATCCAACCTGTTCTCATCGCTCCAGATCCATCTAAGTAATACCATGTATTTCCTTCAAATAACCAACCTGTTTGCATTGCTCCTGATGCATTTAGATAATACCAACTACCTTTGATGAATTTCCAACCTGTTTGCATTACACCATTTTCATTTAAGTAATACCATGAATCAGTTTGAACCCAACCTGTTAACATTTTACCAGCAGAATCGAAGTAATACCATTTCCCTTCAAATTGATTCCAACCTGCTTTTGCTTCATCAGTGCTTAATTGAACTTTTTTACCATTTACTTCAATGATTCCTTGTTTTAAGGTACCATCTTCATTGATAAAATATGCTTTTTCACCTTCAGTAATTAAGCCTTTTTTACTTTCGCCTTCTTTAGTAATGTAGTAATATTTACCATTGTCTTTAATTAAACCTGTTTTATTTGTACCATCTGCTGTAAAGAAATACCATTTCTCATTTACTTTTTTCAATCCAACTTCTTGAATTCCATCTTTTAAATAGTATTTCTTCGTTCCATCTGTGAAAACTCCTGAATATTTTGTTCCATCTTTTGTTAGATAGTAATCTTTATCATTGATTTTATACCAACCAATTTGTTGAACGCCATCTTTATCAAAATAATAACGAGTTTCTTTTGTTTCAAATAGTCCTGTTTTAACTGAACCATCAATATCAATGAAGTAATTTTTTCCATCTACTTCTTTCAAACCGTAAGTTCTATCTCCATCGATTTTCAAATATTTCTTTCCTTCTTCAATTCTCCATTCAATTCTTTTAGTCACCACTTTTTCTGGTTTATTAGCATCTGTAGTTGCTGAATTTGCTTTTCCTGAATTTGTAGCTGTTCCAGTTGCTGTACTTGAATTAGAAGCTTTTCCTGTTGCTGAACTTGTTCCAGAAGTACTATTGGTTCCTGCAGAACTATTAGCTGTTGTATTCGAATTTGATCCTGTATTAGAACCTGACGTTGTTGCATTTGTGCCTGATGTTGCACCTGTTGAATTACCTGCCGTATTTGATGCTGTATCGGCAAATATTATTTGTGATAAAGCTAATGTTCCAACTAACGTGAATGTTGCTAAAGATGTTAACATAATTTTCTTACTTCTCATGATTTCCACTCCATTCTTATTTTTAACTAATTTAATAATAGGGTCAAAATTAATGATTGTCAATCATTTTTACGTACAAAAAAAGAGAGCTTTCGCTCTCTTCTTTAAAGGTCATTTAAATATTAAACCCATTCACCGTTTTCGTTTACGTTGTATCCGTCAACAGTTGTGTTTACTGATAATGCACCTGATGCATCAACGTGGTACCATTTTCCACCAACTTCGAACCATTGGTTAGCTTTCATAGCACCTGAAGCTTCTAAGTAGTACCAAGTTCCGTTATCTTGTAACCAACCAGTTTGCATTGCACCTGATCCGTTTAGGTAGTACCAAGTTCCTTCTACTTGTACCCACCATTTTTTCATAACGCCATCTTGTCCTAAGTAGTACCATGAACCGTTGTCGTTAACCCAACCAGTAGCTTTAGTACCTTCTGAGTCTTTTAAGTATACCCAGTTACCAGCTTTATCTTGATTCCATCCGAATTTTGTTACGAATGTTTCAGTTGGTTTTTCAGTAGCTAATACATCAGCTAATACAAATTCTACACCTTGAGTTTTGTATTCTTTTTGAGCTGCTTCTAATGCTTCATTGTATTCTTCTTGAGCTTCTTTTCTGAATGAAGTTGCATAAATACGTTGTGCTGAAGCTTGTCCTAATTCATAATATCTTAAGTCTGATTCTTCTTGTAATTGTTGAACTAATACCCCACGAACTTTACCAGTATTAGGTTGAGTTTCATCTTCATTACCAACAACTACTGCTAATTGTTCAATAGCTTTTTCTAAAGATAATTTTCTATCTTTTCCGTTTTGAACTGCAACTTTTAAATCATTAACAAGTTTTTCAGCTTTTGCATATTCATTATCAACTAAAGTTTTAGCATCTTTTGCTTTTTCAACTTTACGTTCTAAATCAATGTGCTCATATTCATATTGTTTTTGAACATCTAATGGTGCACCTGCAACAGGTTTGTTAGCTCTATGATCTTCTAAAGCACTTTGTGCACTAGCTAATGCTGTCGCTGCAGCTGTACGAGTTCCTTTTAATTGTTCTAATGCTGGCTCAGCTGCATTTAAATCTGATTGATCATGTGTTAATCTTAATTCAACAGAATTTAACACAGCTGTTAATTTATCTTTTTGAACAGAAGCATCATATTGAGTATTGACAGCATCTGTAACTTTTTGAATTGCTTCATCATAAGCTTTTTGAGCTTTAGCAAATACTGCGTTAGCATTTGCTTCATCTTCTTTTGCAGAACTTAATTTTTTGTCTGCTTTACGTAAAGCAACTGCTTTTTCTTGACGTAATCCATAAAGTCTTGCAGCTTCTGCAAGCTCCTCTGGAGTTTGTGCTTTTTCGATAGAATATGCATCTGGTAATTTACGTTCGCTGTATAAAGGCTCACCAAATTTACCATATGTTACATCGTCAGCGTTAGCCGTGTTGTAAGCAGCGAATAATGATAAAGCTGCTACACTTGATAATAATAATTTTTTCTTCATAATATTATACCTCTCTTTATTTTTTTGGTTTTTATATTATAAGTATATGCTAACTCACTGAAAGTTCATTGTCAAGTTATTTTACTAAAAAAGTAGTATAATTCACTTTTTTGGTTATTGGTTATGATGGTAATAAGTTCACAACTTGACTGGCTTTTTGTTTGTTATCATTA
>CAUQFM010000127.1:0-6407 GCA_963517295.1 uncultured Vagococcus sp. | reverse complement strand
TTTTTCATCACTCTATTTTCCAAAAATCCTTTTTATGCTAGAATGTAGGCATGTGTAATTAATTTCGGAGGTGTTTTTAGTGGCAATAATATTAGATGGTCGTGCACTTAGCGATAGACTGCAAGAAGAGTTGAAACAAGAAGTTGCTGGATGGAAACAAAAAGGAAAAAGACTTCCAAAATTAGTGGTCATTTTAATTGGAGAAGATGTTGGTAGCCAAGTATATGTGAAAAATAAAGAAAATTCGGCAAAAAATATTGGTTTTCATTCCCAAGTAGATCGTTTGCCAGAAAATACGACTGAAAAAGAATTATTAAGACGAATTAACGAGTATAATGAAGATCAGCAAGTGGATGGTATATTGGTTCAATTACCACTTCCTAAACATATTGATGAAGAAAAAATTATTTTAGCAATTGATTCTCAAAAAGACGTGGATGGTTTTCATCCTTTAAACATGGGAAAATTATTTATTGGGAAACCTGATAAATTACCTTGTACACCATATGGAATTATGAGGTTACTTGAAGAATATAAAGTAGAAATAGCGGGTAAAAAAGCTGTTGTGATTGGACGAAGCAATATTGTTGGAAAACCAATGGCTCAACTTTTATTAATGAATAATGCGACGGTCACGATCACACACTCTCATACAAAAGAGTTGAAAAAGATTACAAGAGAAGCTGATATTGTGATTGTCGCTATCGGAGAATCAGAATTTTTAACAGCCGATCATATTAAAAAAGGCGCGGTTGTCGTTGATGTTGGGATGAATCGTCATTCTGATGGGCATTTAGTAGGAGATGTTAAGTTTGATGAAGTGAGTCAAAAAGCTTCTTTTATTACACCAGTCCCTGGTGGAGTGGGTCCAATGACGATTGGCATGTTGATGGAACAAACAGTTGCAAATGCTAGAGGTTAGTAAAGGATTGTGAAAAAATGACTGAAAAATATTTAACAGTAACAGCGTTAACTAAATATCTTAAACGAAAATTTGAAGCAGATCCTTATTTAGAACGTATCTTTTTAACAGGAGAAATTTCAAATTTTAGAATGCGACCAAATGCGCATCAGTATTTTAGTTTAAAAGATGATCAAGCAAAAATATCTGCCATCATGTTTAAAGGTGCTTTTGGTAAGTTAAAATTTCAACCTGAGGAAGGGATGAAAGTTTTAATTATTGGTCGTATCTCTTTGTATGAACCTGGTGGGAGTTATCAAATATATGTAGAACATATGGAACCAGATGGTGTAGGAGCTCTCTATCAAGCGTTAGAGAAACGTAAACAAGCTTTTCAAGAAGAAGGGTTGTTTAATCCTGACTTTAAACAGCCATTAGTGAAATACCCTAAAAAAATTGCTGTTGTAACAAGCCCGAGTGGTGCGGTTGTGAGGGATATTATGACAACCGTTAAAAGAAGGTATCCGATTGCTCAGCTTGTGGTATTCCCGACTCTTGTTCAGGGAGACAAAGCAGCAGCTGATATTGTGAGACGAATCAAGGAAGTCGATCAAAGCGGTGAATTTGATACGATGATTGTTGCTCGTGGTGGCGGTTCGATTGAGGATTTGTGGCCTTTTAATGAAGAGAATGTCGCAAGAGCTATTTTTGAAGCGAGAACACCGGTGGTATCATCCGTGGGACATGAAACAGATACGACGATTGCAGATTTAGTAGCAGATGTTAGAGCAGCTACACCCACCGCAGCAGCGGAGATAGCGACACCTGTTCTAAGAGAAGAGCTATTAAGAATTAAAGAGAAAGAGAATCGTTTGATTCAAGGGATGTCTGCGCAGTTAAAACATAAAAAACAAAAGCATGAACATGCGGTGAATTCTTTCGTTTTTAAACAACCTAAAAGGCTATATGAAGCATTCTCGATTCAATTAGATACTTTGAACAGACGATTGGAACAAAGTTTATCTCAAGAAATTCAGAATAAAGAAAAAAGCTTCGAGCAAATGAAACAACGCTTATACTTTAAAAATCCTCAAGAAAAAGTAAAAATTGCAAATCAACAAGTGGAATTTTTAAATGATAAATTAGAAAAAAGTATGAAACGATTAGTTGAAAGTAAAAAAATAGCTGCAAGACAACAAATGGTTAATTTGGATATGTTAAGTCCTCTAAAAACGATGTTACGAGGCTATAGTTATGTCACGGTGGATGAAAAAATAATTAAGTCAATTAATGAGATAGATAAAGAACAAACATTAAATATTCACTTGTCAGATGGTGTTGTAGAAACAACGGTAACTGATGTAGTTAGAAAGGACTAAAAAAATGGTAAAAGAAAAAAAACAAACATTTGAAGCTTCTTTAGCAGAACTTGAAGAAATCGTTAAACAATTAGAAACAGGCGAGGTTCCTTTGGAGGATGCGTTGGATCAATTTCAAAAAGGAATAGAATTAAGTAAGTTGTGCCAAGAAACTTTAACTAATGCAGAAGAAACACTAACGAAAATCATGTCAAATGATGGTCAAGAAGTACCTTTTGAAGAACAAGGAGAGTAGTTATGGCATTAACGTATAAAGAATTTGCAGCAGAAAACATTCCATTAATTGATCAAGCAATGATAAGTTTTTTAAAAAAACACAGCCAATCTGAATTGTTGTTAGAGGCGATGAATTATTCCTTAGTTGCAGGGGGCAAAAGATTCAGACCACTATTACTATTAGCGACAGTTGATTTTTTTGAGGATTCTTTTGAAAGTCAGCATTATGATGTAGCAGCAGCTTTGGAGATGATCCATACTTATTCATTGATTCATGATGATTTACCAGCAATGGATGATGATGATTTAAGACGTGGAAAACCTACTAATCATAAAGTTTATGGTGAGGCTGTGGCAATTTTATCAGGAGATGCTTTGTTGACGGAAGCTTTTCTTTTAGTATCAGAAGCAAAAATTGAAAGTTGTTTGAAAGTAGAACTGATCCGTTTACTGGCTAATGCATCTGGTTCAGCAGGGATGATTGCTGGACAAATGGATGATATGCTAGGAGAAAACAAAAAAATAACTTTAAAAGAATTACAAAAGATGCATAGTAAAAAAACAGGTGAATTAATAAAATATGCAGTAGAAGCTGGCGCTAGTTTAAGTACTGATAATCTAGAAGTTAAAAAGTATCTTATTAAATATGCTGAATATTTAGGGATTGCTTTTCAAGTGAAGGATGACTTATTAGATGTTATTGGTGATGAGGCTGTGATTGGTAAAAAAACAGGGGCAGATGCAGCTCATGATAAAAATACCTATGTGTCTCTATTAGGGATAACAGAAGCTCAAACAGCATTTGAATCATATTGTGATAAAGCTCAAGAAGCATTAAATCAGGCCAAAGAAATAATGAGCTATGATAAAAAAGAAACTTTATTAGATGTTATTTTAGAAGAATTGAAGGTAATGTAATGAGTGAAAAAGTAAAAAAAGAACGTGTGGATGTGCTAGTTGTCCAACAAGGGCTAAGTGAAACAAGAGAACAGGCTAAAAGAAATGTAATGGCTGGACTAGTAGTAGATGAAAATGGTGTTCGTTATGATAAACCAGGTGAAAAAATTTCAGCGGATTCTGTTCTTAGGTTAAAAGGACAGGCTTTGAAATATGTTTCTCGTGGTGGCTTGAAATTAGAAAAAGCAATGGCGTCTTTTTCAGTAGATTTTGAAGGTAAAACACTATTAGATATTGGGTCTTCAACAGGTGGTTTTACAGATGTAGCTCTTCAAAATGGAGCTAAAATGAGTTATGCCCTAGATGTTGGTTCTAATCAATTGGCTTGGAAATTAAGACAAGATGAACGTGTTGAAGTGATGGAAAAAACTAATTTCAGATATTCTAAATTAGAAGATTTTACAAAAGGTCAGCCAAATGTAGCTTCAATCGACGTTTCTTTTATATCGCTAAAATTAATTTTACCTGTTTTAAGAACAATTATCACGCCTGATGGGGAAGTGGTAGCATTAATAAAGCCACAATTCGAAGCTGGAAAAGGACAAGTAGGTAAAAAAGGAATCATTCGTGATAAAAAAGTTCACTTATCTGTTTTGGAAAATGTCTTAACTTTTGTTCAAGAATTTGGATTTAATGTAGAAGGTCTTGATTTTTCACCTATCACAGGTGGAGACGGAAACATTGAGTTTTTAGCGCATTTAAAACCTGCTGAAGGAATAGGCGAATTTTTAAGTAAGGTATCAGCAAAAGAGATTGTGGAGTTATCTCATAGTAGGCTAACGTAATCTGTTAACTGGAGGAAACAAAAATGAGAAAGCAAGAGAGACATAAATGGATTGAAAAAATTATTACTGAAACAAAAGTGTCTAAGCAAGAAGATTTAGTTCACTTATTATTAGAAAATGATATTTTAGTAACTCAAGCGACTGTTTCAAGAGATATTAAAGAAATGAAACTAATAAAAAAAATGGGCATAGATAAAATTTTTACTTATAGTATGCCAGAAGAAGATCGGTCAAGTTTTACTAAATTAGAACGAATGTTAATGAATTCTTTTATAGATATTTTTCAAATGGATAAAATGATTTCGATCCTGACTAAACCTGGGAGTGGTTTTGCCTTAGGAGGCGCTCTAGAAGCCTACTATAAAGAAGATATTTTTACAGTAATGGTCAATGATGATCGAGTGCTGATGTTTGCAAAAACGGAAGAGTTGGCTCTTGAATTAAAAATAAAGATACTAGAAATCGTATAAGAAGGTGACGATGTATGATACAAGAATTATCTGTTCAAGATTTTGCGATTATTTCTAATTTGAATATTGAATTTAAAGAAGGAATGACTGTGCTAACAGGAGAAACTGGTGCAGGAAAATCCATTATTATTGATGCAATGGGATTGATTGTTGGCGGACGTGGGTCAAGTGATTTTATTCGAGATGGTGCAGAAAAATGTCGTATTGAAGGTTCGTTTTATATTGAAGATAAAAAAGATATAGCCGTCTATTTAGATAATCATGGAATTGAAATAGTGGATGATCTTTTAATTGTTCAACGAGAAATTTATCGAACTGGTAGAAATAATTGTCGGATTAACGGTCAACTAGTTAATACGAAAACACTAAGAGAAATCGGTCAATTTTTAGTAGATATTCATGGTCAAAATGAACATCAAGAGTTAATGGATGCAAGTCATCATTTGAGTTTGTTAGATCATTTTGATGTAGATCGATTGACGCCGTTATTGGGAGAATATCAGCAACATTTTCATAAACTTAAAGAAGTTGAATTAGCTGTAAAAAAATTCTACGCTAATGAAAAAGAATATGTTCAAAGGATGGATATGCTACAGTTCCAATTTGAAGAAATTGATAGGGCGGAACTTATTCCGGATGAAGAAGAACAACTTCTAGAAGAACGAAAAAAATTAGTTAGTTTTCAACAAATAACGGATGCTTTGAAAAATACTTATAATGTGATTAACGGAGAAGACAGCCAAACGTTAGATTTAGTGGCACAAGCGATGAATGAAATGAGTAGTATTGAGCATTTGGATGCATCATACAAAGAAACGAGTGAATTGATTCAAACGAGCTACTATTCATTACAAGAAGCATCGAATAACGTTTCTGCTTTGGTAGATGATTTAGAGCTAGATGAATCTCGGTTGTTAGAAGTTGAAAGTCGATTAGACGTCATTCGTCAGTTGAAAAGAAAATATGGCGAGACGGTCGAAAAAGTATTAGAATATTTTGAGTTTATTAAGGAAGAGTTGTCACTGTCAGAAATTGGTGATTTTGATATTGAAGTGTTAGAACAAGAGATGGAAAATGAAAAAAATCTGGTGACCTCTTTTGGTGAACAGTTGAGTATATGTAGAATGGAGACTGCTAAGGGATTAGAAGAGAATATATTGGTAGAACTTAAAAGTTTATTTATGGAAAACACACGATTTGAAGTGAAATTTACACCATTAGATAAACCAAGTGAAAATGGGCTTGATAGAGTGGAATTCTTTATTTCTACCAATTTAGGAGAAGATTTAAAACCCTTAGTAAAAGTTGCTTCGGGTGGAGAATTATCTCGAGTAATGTTAGCGATAAAGACTATCTTCTCGAAAAATCATGGTATGACGAGTATTGTTTTTGATGAGGTAGATACTGGCGTTAGTGGTAGAGTTGCTCAGGCAATTGCTGAGAAAATTCATCAAATAGGTATGAATTCTCAGGTACTATGCATTACTCATTTACCGCAAGTCGCTGCTATTGCAGATACCCAATATTTTATAAAAAAAGAAATAAAAAATGAGCGAACTGAGACGAGTGTTAGTGAGTTAGCTTCTAATGAGCGGATTGATGAAGTTGCTAGAATGTTATCAGGTAGTGAAATAACACCTTTAACACTAGAGCATGCTAAAGAATTGTTAGCAATTGCTCAAAAAAAATAACAGGATAG
>CAUQFM010000126.1:0-6422 GCA_963517295.1 uncultured Vagococcus sp. | reverse complement strand
GCCTTTTTCATCACGCTGTTTTATGCTAGTGCTCCCATTGGGTCCCAAGGTAGGAGTGTTGTGACTTGGTCTTTTTCGACGACTTCTAACAGCTCTTTTGTTAAGAATTTTTTGTTAATGACAATTTGGTAAGTGTATTCATCTAACCAAGCGTCACTCATGACGAAGTAACCTTTGCTTCCTACTTTATCGCCCCAGCTATTTTCGACTTTCCATTTAGTTGGTTTATCATTGACTAAATCAACACCAGTAATAACCATAGCGTGAGTCATTAAACTTTCACCATAATCCAAACGTTCTGCTTTTGTCATGTCAAAATCTACATCTAATGTTTCTGCTACACTATAAACGTCAGTTGCCATAATTCCTGAGTCACGTGTTGATGATTGACCGACATCACAACCAAACCAAATAGCTTCTCCAGATTTTAATTGACCGATGGCTAAGTTTTTAAAGGTATCCATATCTACGTTTAAGTGACGAACTTCTTTACCACCGACGACATTGCCTAACATTTCAACGGAATAAACTTGATTGTAAGGTTTATCTTTAGTTGGCGCATTGATAATACTAACATAATCAGATAAATCACGACCAATAAATTCAGTGTAAAATGATTGTGGTGTTAGATTTTGTTTTAAGTGATAATTTCCTTCGGTATCTACATAAGAATAATCAAATTGTTCTGGTGGTGTGCCTAAAGAAGTTGCCAATAAATTATAAACTTCTTGAAGCATATTACTTTTTTTTGTTTCAATTTCTTCTGCAGTTTTATTTTCAGCAACCAATTTTCGTAAAGTAATCGCGTCTTTTCTTAATTTTTTATTTAAGAAGGCATTTAAATCACTACTTTTTGAGCTACTAAATGTTTCTGGCATGATTGTTTTTGGAACAATGCCATATTTTTGAATAATCGCCACTAGCATATCCCATTGGCCACCATCTTGTTGTGGTGTTTGAAGTAAGAAAGCTACTTTACGGCTTGATAAATCTTCTGTTGCAGTAGTAAGAATATTTTCATAGAAGTAATTTGCCTTTTCAAATTTATCCCAGAAGAATGTATAGTTTTGAGACAATTCAAAATCTTTAATGTTAAAGGTATCTGTAATTTGGTGACGGAAAGTATTAAGTGCAGCAAACATCCAACAACGACCGCTTTGTTTTTGATTGGCTACTTTTCCAGTATCTATATCAATTGAAAAAACAGGATTATTTTTTATTACAGAAGATTGATTTTCTGATGAAGCTAAAATTCCATTCTTTTTAACAGCTCTTTGGCTGATTAAATGGCTTGGATTAGCATAGTAATTTTCGTTTAATGCTTTAATTTGTTTCATTGAAATTTCTTTAGACATAAATGGAACATCCTCTCTTTTTTTTACATATGTATGACTACTCATTCATTCTACTCTTTTAGTTCGTAAAAGGAAAATGATATGAGTCGTTTTTTGTTTTTAAAAGTTCCAATTGGCGAAAGTGTGTTCGGTATGGTAAAATAAAGCAATTAATAAACAGCTAAAGGAGTCAAGAAAATGATAGAAAGACGAACAGATTATACTTTCGATTTGGTGTCTAAATATGAACCTTCTGGGGACCAACCAGAAGCAATAAAAACCTTAGTAAATAATATAAATAAAAAAGAGAAAGCTCAAATTTTATTAGGTGTAACTGGTTCAGGTAAAACATTTACCATGTCTAACGTTATTAAAGAAGTTAATAAACCGACACTTATTATTGCTCATAATAAAACATTAGCAGGCCAATTATACAGTGAATTTAAAGAGTTTTTTCCTAATAATGCAGTTGAATATTTTGTTAGTTATTATGATTATTATCAACCAGAAGCCTATGTACCTTCTAGTGACACATATATCGAAAAAGATTCAAGTGTGAATGATGAGATTGACAAATTACGACATTCAGCAACTAGTTCTTTGCTTGAGAGAAATGATGTGATTGTGGTAGCTTCTGTTTCTTGTATCTATGGTTTGGGTGATCCTAAAGAATATCAAGAGCAAGTTTTATCATTAAGAGTTGGCATGGAGATGGAACGTGATCAACTGTTAAGAGCGTTAGTCGATATTCAATTTGATCGTAACGACATCGATTTCCAGCGGGGACGTTTTAGAGTTCGTGGAGATGTGGTGGAAATTTTTCTAGCTTCAAGAGATGAGCATGCTTTACGAGTAGAGTTTTTTGGCGATGAAATTGACCGGATTCGAGAAGTTAATGCTTTAACAGGTGAAATTATGAAAGACACAGAGCATGTAGCTATTTTCCCGGCAAAACATTTTGTAACTAATGAAGAGCAAATGGAAGAAGCTATTGCCAGAATTCAAATTGAACTTGATGTGAGATTAAAAGAATTGAAAGCAGATGAAAAATTAATCGAAGCCCAACGATTAGAACAACGAACAAATTATGATATTGAAATGATGCGTGAAATGGGCTATTGTTCTGGAATTGAAAATTATTCTAGACAAATGGAAGGCAGAAAAGAAGGGGAACCACCTTATACTTTAATCGACTTCTTCCCAGAAGATTCATTAATTATGGTAGATGAATCTCATGTAACAATGCCTCAAGTTAGAGGAATGTATAACGGGGACAGAGCCAGAAAGCAAATGTTAGTTGATTACGGCTTTAGATTACCAAGCGCTCTAGATAATCGACCGTTACAATTAGCTGAATTTGAAGATCATGTGGACCAAATTGTCTATGTTTCAGCAACACCAGGACCTTATGAAGCTGAGCAAACTGATTTAATAGCTGAACAAATTATTCGTCCAACTGGTTTACTAGATCCTGAGATTGAAGTCAGACCAATTATGGGGCAAATTGATGATTTAGTCGGAGAAATCAATGAACGTGTTGAGAAGAATGAACGCGTCTTTATTACCACTTTAACGAAAAAAATGTCAGAAGATTTAACAGATTACTTTAAAGAATTAGGAATTAAAGTGAAATACTTACATAGTGATATTAAAACATTAGAGAGAACGGAAATAATTCGTGATTTAAGATTGGGTGAATTTGATGTCTTGATTGGTATTAACCTTTTAAGAGAAGGAATTGATGTCCCAGAAGTTTCATTAGTGGCGATTCTTGATGCAGATAAAGAAGGTTTTTTAAGAAGTCAACGTTCCTTAGTGCAAATAATCGGTCGGGCAGCCAGAAATGAAAATGGAAAAGTAATCATGTATGCGAATAAGATGACAGATTCTATGAACTATGCGATTGAAGAAACAGGAAGAAGACGTGGTATTCAAGAGGCGTATAATACAGAGCATGGCATTACACCAAAAACAATTATTAAAGAAATTCGTGACTTGATTCGGATATCTAAAACGAATGATGATGAAGAAGATATAAGCTTAACAGAACAATATGAACACTTAAATAGAGCTGAAAAATCAGAGCTATTGGTGGAACTTGAAGCGCAAATGAAAGATTCTGCTAAATCATTAGATTTTGAGAAAGCAGCGACACTAAGAGATACGATTTTAGAATTAAAGGCACTTAAATAAGGAGGCTGATTATGGTTAACGATAAAATAGTTATTCGTGGCGCGCGCGCCCATAATTTAAAAAATATAGATGTAACAATTCCTAGAGATGAGTTAGTAGTTATTACAGGACTTTCAGGATCTGGGAAAAGTTCTTTAGCTTTTGATACGTTGTATGCAGAAGGTCAACGACGTTATGTAGAAAGTTTATCAGCTTATGCAAGACAATTTTTAGGTCAAATGGATAAACCAGATGTGGATAGTATTGATGGTTTGAGCCCAGCCATTTCAATTGACCAAAAAACGACGAGTAAGAATCCTCGTTCGACAGTAGGAACAGTGACAGAAATTAATGACTACTTGAGATTATTATACGCTCGTGTGGGTCATCCGATTTGTCCAAATGACGGTACTGAAATTAGCAGTCAGTCTCCAGAACAAATGACGGATCGAATTTTAGAACTTGAAGAGAGAACTAAAATTCAAGTGTTAGCACCGATTATTCGAGGGAAAAAAGGACAACATAAAAAAGTCTTTGAAAAAATCAAAAAAGAAGGTTTTGTCCGCGTTAGGATTGACGGAGAAAGCTATGATATTGAAGAAGTTCCCGAACTAGAAAAGAATAAAAAGCATTCGATAGAGATTATTGTTGACCGTATCGTGGTAAAAGATAGTGTTCGATCTCGTTTGTATGATTCTTTTGAAATGGCGTTGCGCTTGTCAGAAGGGTATGCGCTTGTTGATGTTGCAGGTCAAGAAGAGATGTTGTTCAGTGAACATTACGCCTGTCCTTATTGTGGTTTTACTGTTGGAGAAATTGAACCAAGGTTATTCTCATTTAATACGCCGTTTGGAGCTTGTCCAGAGTGTGATGGTTTAAGTATTAAATTAGAAGTGGATCAAGATTTAGTTGTTCCAGATGGAAGCAAAACTCTGAGAGAAGGGGCGATTGCTCCGTGGAATCCAATCAGTTCAAACTATTACCCACAAATGTTAGAACAAGCTTGTGAGCAATTTGGAATTGATTTTGATACACCTTTTGAAAAATTAGAAAGTGAGCAACAAGACATTTTATTAAAAGGTTCAAAAGGGGATGAATTCCATTTCCACTATGAAAATGAATTTGGTGGCGTAAGAGATGTGGATATTCCTTTTGAAGGGATTTTAATTAATATTAAACGTCGTTATCATGAAACAAATAGTGACTATACAAGGGATCAAATGAAATTATATATGACTGAGTTAACGTGCGAAACGTGTCATGGGTACCGTTTAAACAGAGAAGCATTATCTGTAAAAGTGGATGGTAATCATATTGGTCAAATCAGTAATCTTGCGATAGGAGATAGCTTAGCTTATTTTGATGAGTTGTCATTTGGTGAACAGGAACAAATGATAGCGAATCCTATTTTAAAAGAAATTAAAGATCGTTTGAGTTTCTTGAAAAATGTAGGACTAACTTATTTAACATTAAGCCGTTCAGCCGGAACACTTTCTGGTGGAGAAGCCCAACGAATAAGATTAGCAACGCAAATCGGTTCTAATCTTTCAGGCGTATTGTATATCTTAGATGAGCCATCAATAGGTTTACATCAACGAGACAATAACCGATTGATTGATTCTTTGAAAAAAATGCGTGATTTAGGAAATACTTTAATCGTTGTAGAACATGATGAAGATACGATGCGAGCAGCTGATTATTTAATTGATATTGGTCCAGGTGCGGGTGAATTAGGTGGACAAATTATCGCAGCAGGGACACCAAGTGAAGTTGAAAATGATGAAAATTCTTTAACTGGTCAATATTTATCTGGTAAGAAACAAATTCCTGTACCGGCAACAAGAAGAGAAGGAAATGGTAAAGCGATTGTTGTTAAAGGTGCGGAAGCAAACAACTTGAAAAATCTAAATGTATCATTTCCTCTTGGTAAATTTGTAGCAGTAACAGGTGTTTCTGGTTCAGGTAAAAGTACTTTAGTGAATGGTATTTTGAAAAAAGCTTTAGCGCAAAAAATTAATCGGAATTCAGAAAAACCTGGTAAGTATAAATCAATCACAGGTTATGAAGATATCGAGAAGATTATTGATATCGATCAAAGTCCGATTGGTAGAACACCTCGTAGTAATCCGGCAACCTACACCAGTGTTTTTGATGATATTCGTGATTTGTTTTCAAAAACTAACGAAGCTAAAATTCGAGGTTATAAAAAAGGACGTTTCAGTTTTAATGTCAAAGGTGGACGTTGTGAATCATGTCGTGGAGACGGAATTATTAAAATAGAGATGCATTTTTTACCGGACGTATATGTTCCGTGTGAAGTTTGTCATGGTCAACGCTATAATTCTGAGACGTTAGAAGTGAAATATAAAGGGAAAAATATAGCAGAAATTTTAGAAATGACAGTCGAAGATGCTGTGACATTCTTTAAACCAATTCCTAAAATTCATCGCAAAATGCAAACGATTGTTGATGTTGGTTTAGGATATGTGAAGTTAGGTCAATCTGCGACAACTCTATCTGGTGGAGAAGCACAACGGATGAAACTTGCTAGTGAACTCCATAAACGTTCATATGGTAAAAATTTCTACATTTTAGATGAACCAACAACCGGACTTCATACGGATGATATCAGTCGATTGATTGGTGTTTTAACTCGTTTAGTAGATGCGGGTAATACAGTTCTTGTGATTGAACATAATTTAGATGTGATTAAAACTGCTGATTATATTATTGATTTAGGACCAGAAGGCGGCGATGGTGGCGGTACGATTGTAACGACAGGAACACCAGAAGAAGTCATGATGGTCGAAGAAAGCTTTACAGGTTATTACTTAAAAGAAGTCATGGAAAGATACAAGTAGGATGGTGAAAAAGACGTTTAGCGCCAAGCAACTGGAGGAAATCAGAAACAATCCG
>CAUQFM010000125.1:0-6479 GCA_963517295.1 uncultured Vagococcus sp. | reverse complement strand
AAAAAAGTGAATTAAAAGGCGTTTTGCTCCAAGCAACTGGAGTTGAATCTTTGAAATTCTAGATAAAAATAATTGGGAGTGTGGCGTAAGTAAGTCATGCTCCCTAAATGACTAATAAAAGATGTCACAGAAGTAGCTTCTTATCTCTTGAAGCTGAACACTTCTGTCACATCCTCTTTTTTAAAGGATGGGTAAAAATGACTGAAAAAATATATGATTTAGCTATTATTGGAGCTGGCGCAGCTGCGTTATCTGCTGGTATTTATGCAGGACGTTCAATGCTTAATACTGTAATTATTGAAAAAAATAAAATTGGCGGACAAACTGTAAGGACATCAATGATTGCTAATTATCCAGGTGTTAAGGATGCAACTGGTCCAACACTGATCGAAGAAATGCGCGAACAAGCAGAGTCTTTTGGTTGCGAATTTTTAACAGGCGAGATAGTAAAAACAACTCTTGATGGTGACGTAAAAATATTAACAGATGCAGAAGGAACTGAAATTAAGGCGTATGCGGTGATGTTAGCTACAGGAACTTCACGTAATAAAATTGGTTTTCCGGGTGAAGTAGAATTTACAGGCCGCGGGATTGCCTATTGTTCAACATGTGATGGTGAGTTATTTACTGGCATGGATGTTTTTGTTTTGGGTGGTGGTTTTGCTGCTGCAGAAGAGTCAGTATTCTTAACAAGATATGCTAAAAAAGTTCATATGATAATTCGTGAATCTGACTTTACGTGTGCCCCTGCTACAGCTAATTTAGCCAAAGAGCATCCAAATATTGAGATTACTTATAATACTGAAGTGAAAGAAATATCTGGAGATGGTGTTCTTCAAAAGGCTGTTTTTGTTAACAATGAAACTGGGGAAGAATCAATCTTTGAAGCAAGTGAGGAAGATGGTTCATTTGGTATGTTTGTTTTTGCGGGAAGTAGTCCAAATACTGCATTAATTAAAGAACAAGTTATTTTAGATTCTCGTGGTTTTGTTCCGACCAATGATAACATGGAAACCAATATTCCAGGGATTTATGCTGCTGGTGATTTAAGAGTCAAAGAGTTGCGCCAAATCGTTACAGCCACATCTGACGGTGCGATTGCGGCAACGAAAGCGCAACAATATGTAGAAAAATTAAAAGAAAAATTAGGAATTGCAGTACAAGTGATTGCTAAACCAAAAGAAACTAAAAAAACAGTGGCTAAACCAGTTAAAAAAGAAGCAACACAAGCTAAATCTGGTACATGGTTCCCTGATACAATGAAAGACCAATTATCAGGTATCTTTACTAAGCTAACGAAAGAAGTTACTTTAGTTCATGTTTTAGATGCGTCTAATCCAAAATCAGTAGAATTAGCAAGTTTTGCTAAAGAATTTTCTGACTTAAGTGACAAATTAATGTATCGTTCAGTGGATAAAGGTGTGGATCAAGTACTAGAAGAAAAAATTAATTTAACTCGGATGCCTTCTTTAGCCATTTTAAATAGTGCTAACGAATTTACAGGTATTAAATTTAGTGGCGTACCAAGTGGTCATGAGTTAAATTCACTTGTACTTGCTGTTTATAATGTAGGTAGCTCTGGTCAAGAAATGAAGCCAGAAACGAAAACTAGAATTGAAAATTTAAAAGAAGCTAAGATTGAGATTTGTGTTTCCTTAAGTTGTCATTTATGTCCAGATGTTGTCGCAGCCTGTCAAAGAATTGCTTCAGTAAATCATAATGTAACAGCTGAAATGATTGACACAAGCCTATTTCCAGAACTAAAAAAAGAAAAGAAAATTATGAGTGTTCCAGCTGTAATTATTAATGGAGAACAAGTTATTTTTGGATCAAAAACATTAGAAGAAATTTTAACAGAATTAGAAAAATAGGCTAAAAACTGAGTTGGGATGAAACGTCTTCTGACTCAGTTTTTTTGTCCTATTGTGCGACAAAAATAATAAAAATATCTCTCCTATTTCAACGTATGCTTATTATAAGTTAAAGAATAAAAAGGAGAGGTTACGATGAAAAGAAAAGTAAGTGTTGTTATGGTAAGTTTGTTGATGTTTCTAGTTATTTTTTATCCAAGATTAGTTATCTCGGAATCACAGGGAGATTTGAATTTTGAATTGAGTAAAGAATTAACAGAAGTTCAAGTAATCAATAGTGAAGAAATTAATTTAAATAATGATAAAAATATGAAGAATCAAGAGTTATTGCTTTTAAAATAATTATCTTATAAAAGAGTCAAACGACTTTTAACCTTCCCTATGTTAAAATATAATGAGAGAAGGATACTTTACTTTTACTAAATATTTTAATTGGAGGGCAAAGAGATGAAATATATAAGCACAAGAGGATTAAAAGAAGATGTATCAGCATCTGAAGCAATCCTGAATGGTTTAGCACCTGATGGAGGATTATATATTCCAACCCAAATACCTTATTATGATATTAAAAATAAACGTTTTTTAAATAATACATATCAAGAATTGGCATTTGATATTATGGCACCATTTTTAGCTGATTTCACAGAAATAGAATTGAAAAGTTGTATTGCCCAAGCGTATGATGAAAAATTTACTAATGAATTAATTGCACCTGTAAAAAAAGTAGGTAAGGATTATTATTTAGAATTATTTCATGGTCCAACTTTGGCATTTAAAGATATGGCGTTGTCTATTTTACCGTATCTGATGACAACCTCACTTAAAAAACAAAAAGTAAAAGAAGATATTGTTATTTTAACTGCCACATCTGGAGACACAGGTAAGGCAGCTATGGCAGGTTTTGCTGATGTTCCTAGAACTAAAATTATTGTTTTTTATCCTAAGGAAGGTGTTAGTGAAATCCAAGAACGTCAAATGCTAACTCAAGAAGGAGATAATACTTTTGTTGTTGGGATTGATGGCAACTTTGATCAGGCTCAAACAGCTGTGAAACAAATGTTTAATGATAGTGAGTTAAAAAATCAACTTAAAAAAAATAAAAAACAATTTTCTTCAGCTAACTCAATTAATATTGGACGCTTGGTACCTCAGATTGTCTACTATTTTTATGCGTATCAACAACTGGTTTTATCCAAAGAAATAGAGCTAGGAGAAATGATTAATGTCTCTGTTCCAACAGGTAATTTTGGTAATATTCTAGCAGGATATTATGCTAAAGAAATGGGATTACCGATCAATCAATTAATTTGTGCGTCTAATAAAAATAATGTTCTAACAGAATTTTTTAAGACAGGACGTTATGATAAAAATAGAGAATTTTATGTAACTAACTCTCCTTCAATGGATATCTTAATTTCAAGTAACCTAGAAAGACTATTAGCTTTGATTACTGAAAATAATTCACACCGTTTAAATGAAATGATGACTGATTTAGGGAGTAAAGGTGAGTATTTACTAGCAGTGGAAGAGAAACAAGAACTGAAAGATTTTTATTCGGGATTTGCAACAGAAGAAGAAATTACCCTAATTATAAAACAAGTTTTTGAAACAGAAAATTATGTTATTGACCCACATACAGCTGTAGCAAAAAAAGTGGCTGATGATTATTTAAAGAGCAACACATCGGATTTAAAAACAGTGATTGTCTCCACGGCGAGTCCTTATAAATTTCCAGCTGTTTTTCTTGGAGAAGAAGGTTTAGCTAACGAAGTTGAAAAATTATCTGAATTAACAGGATTAGCGATACCGGATTCTATGGTAGAGTTAGCAACACTACCACTTCGTCATGATTGCGTTGTGGCTGTTTCTGAAATGAAAAACACAGTATTATCACTACTTAATTCATAAAGAAGTTCGCTATAATAAAAGAGTGAGGTGACAAAATGATAAAAATAGGTATGACAACTTTTCATGAACATGGAAGTTTACTCAATAAAACCAAACTTACTTTAGAAGAATATGCGTCTTATTTTCCTGTAGTGGAATTGGATACGTGTTTTTATGGTATTAAGTCACCGAAAACGAGTCAAAGTTGGGTAGACAGAACGCCTGATGAGTTTAAATTCATTTTAAAAGTCTATAAGGGAATGACGAAACATAGTTCTTGGGATGAATACTATGAGAGTGAAGAGCAGATGTTTCTAGCTTATCAAGCATTCATAGAGCCACTTAAAAAGACGAACAAATTAGCTTTTATTTTATTTCAATTTCCAGCTAGCTTTAATTGCACGAAAGAAAATGTTGCTTATTTAAGAAAAATTCGAAATTATTATAAAAAAGAAAATATAGCCATTGAATTTAGAAATAGTAGTTGGTACGATGAAAAGATGAAAGAATCAATGATTTCATTTATGAGGACGATGAACTTTTCATTGGTTATCGTTGATCAACCGCAAGTAGCTCTTCATTCGGTTCCTTTTGATGTTACTTTAACGAATTCAGAATTTGTATTTGTCAGACTTCATGGTAGAAATAAAGGGAATTGGTTGGATAATAGCGAGGATTGGCGTAAAAAAAGAAACTTATATTGTTATTCTAAAGAGGAATTAACAGAGTTAGCCGATTCTTTAACTCAATTATCAGCTAAAGAAAGTTATGTGATTTTTAATAATAATTCAGCCCAAGATGCCGCACCAAACGGTACATTACTAAAAAAAATATTGGGCGTTGAGTATCAAGGGTTAAACCCAAAACAAACGTCTTTATTTTAAAGGAGAATCTCAATGATAAAAGCTGCTTTTTTTGATATTGATGGAACACTACTAAATAGTAATGCAGAGTGTTCAGCTTCAACTATTTCAAGTATTGAAAAACTCCATCAGCAAGATATTATTTGTTGTATTGCGTCAGGTAGAGGACCTAATCGGATAAAAAGTTTAATTGGAAATATTCCGATGGATGCTTATGTTTTATACAATGGACAATTAGTATTTTCGCATACAAAAGGAATTTATGAACATGCTTTTACTAATGACACCTTAGAAAGATTAGCTAAATTTGCCGATGCAGAAAAACGTCAAATGATATTCGGTGCTAGAAAAGAATTTTATGGTAGTCAATCAATGAAAATAGGTCAAAGACGTTGGTTGAAACAACTCTATCATTTGTTTCCAGATAAAATTTCAGTTAAAGAATTAGAAAAAGTTATAAAAAAATACAGTATTTTACCTCAGAGTGAAACTAAATTTATGGCATTACCTATTTTTTCCCAACCAATCTATCAGTGCGTGTTATTAAGTCCAGAAAGTGAACAAAAGAGATTAGAAGAGTTATTCCCAGATTGCCACTTTACACGTTCAAATCCGTATTCAGTCGATGTGATACCTAAAGGTGGTTCAAAAATTGTTGGAATTAACCAAGTTTTAGCTCATTACGGTATTGATAGGAGTGAAGCGATTGCTTTTGGTGATAGTTGGAATGATACAGAAATGATACGTGAAATTGGTATTGGTGTTGCCATGGGAAATGCAGCGGAGGATATTAAGGAACTAGCAGATTATGTAACTGATACTAATGATCAAGACGGAATTATGAAAGCGTTAAAAACATTAAATATAATTAGATAAGAAAGAGGTATATTTGTGGAGACGCCATTTAATCAAGTAAAAGAATTTCATCAACATTTTGATCCCGTTAATCATAAAGGAGCAAAAGCTTTAAGTAAGGAAGTTGCTGAATTTCGTAGTGGATTTAAATTAGAAGAAATTATCGAGTTTTTATATGCAGCTAATGATGGAGACAAAGTAAAATTTTCAGAGAGCATAAGCTATCTGAAAGAAACAATTGATGTAGAAGCAAAAAAAGTTTTAGAAAAAAAGAAAGAAATAGAACCTCTTGTGGATGAAGTGGATGCTTTGATTGATTTGTTATATTTTATTTATGGTTCATTCGTCATGATGGATATTGATCCAACACCGATTTTTAATATTGTTCACCAAGCCAATATGGGAAAATTATTTTCAGATGGTAAACCTCGTTATCATGAAGTGACAGGGAAAGTTTTAAAACCTGATAATTGGGAAGCTGATTTTGCACCTGAAGCAAAGATTAAAGAAGAGATAAAAAGACAAGTAAAAGGATAAAATAATTTGATGAATCAAATAGAAATAAAAGTTGTACCGACAAATAATGAAGATCTGCTTAGGTTAGTTTCAGAATTAAATTCTTTTTTTATTGAAGAGTGGGGAGAAGAAGTTAATACCTCGTATGCTACGCATCATCTTTTAGCAACAATGAATGAAGCGGTTGTTGCATACGTTGATGGACTGCCAGTGGGTTGTGGTTGTTGGAAATTACTTGATAAAAATATACCAGAAATAAAAAGAATGTATGTTCAAAAAGCTTATCGAGGAACTCCGATAGCTTCAAAAATACTTGAAGAATTAGAGAAAAATATTAAAGCGCAAGGATTTAAACAGATGGTATTAGAAACAGGAAACGATATGAAAACGGCTATTCGCTTTTATGAAAAAACTGGTTTTAATATTGTGCCTAATTTTGGTGAATTCGTAAACGATGATTTATGTATTTGTATGAGAAAAGAAATCG
>CAUQFM010000124.1:0-6515 GCA_963517295.1 uncultured Vagococcus sp. | reverse complement strand
GACAAAGATAAGGATGATAAAAAAGATCCAGCTAAAGAACCTGACAAGAAGGATCCGGCAGCTACAAACAATTCAAATGCAAAAAATAATGCTGCTGCTGGTAACAATGGAAATTCTGGGGCAAACGGTGGAACTGGTGGAGCCGCTGATGAAAAAACTAATCCAATTGAAAAATTGGCAGCAGGTTTACCACAAACAGGTGAATTAAAGAATTATTCATTTGGTATTTTAGGTGGATTAATTTCAAGTGTCACTGGCTATCTCTTTTATAGGAAAAGAAAATAATTAAAAACCCAAAAAAAGTAGAAACTAAGGTTTCTACTTTTTTTGTTTCGGTACAAGTAAGGTTTTGTAAGGGAAGGGGAAAACAAAACTTGTACCTCAATTATTAGCCGAATAAATTAAATAAATTAATTTATACATTAAGCTTAAAGCATAACTTCATAACTGACAACAAAAAAAGACATATATTTAAAGAGTGGCGTTTCAATGACTTGTAAAGATTGGTAGAACAAGGTTACCGAATCACCGGTTTTTGCATATCTATATGCATAAAATGATTAAAACGACAATAAAAATACATAATGATGTGATTGTGCAGGTTAAATTTTGAAGTAGAAAGAAATATTTTAGATAGAAAGAAAAATGTTGTATAATGGGTGATGATACAAGTAAGATGAATTTTTAATTCAAGGAGGTCCAACATTGAAAAAAATATTAGTAGTAGACGATGAAAAACCAATTTCAGATATTGTTAAATTTAATTTAAGTAAAGAAGGCTATGAAGTTTTTACAGCTTTTGATGGAGAAGAAGCGGTAGAGATGGTGAGTGAGGTAGAACCAGATTTAATTTTACTTGACTTAATGTTACCGAAAAAAGACGGCTTAGAAGTATGTCGTGAAGTAAGAAAAAAGTATGATACACCGATTATTATGGTTACAGCTAAAGATTCAGAGATAGATAAAGTGTTAGGTCTAGAACTAGGTGCAGATGACTATGTTACAAAACCTTTTTCTAATCGAGAATTGGTAGCGCGTGTCAAAGCTAATTTACGACGTCATGGAAATGCAGCGGCTAAAGTTGAGGAAGATAACAATAATGAATTAAGTATTGGAGCGTTAACGATTCATCCGGATGCTTATATCGTGTCTAAGCGTGGTGAAACGATTGAATTAACTCATAGAGAATTTGAGTTGTTGCATTATTTAGGAAAACATATTGGTCAAGTAATGACTCGAGAACATTTACTTCAAACGGTTTGGGGATATGATTATTTTGGAGATGTTAGAACGGTAGATGTAACAGTCAGACGTTTACGTGAAAAAATAGAAGATAATCCAAGTCATCCAACGTGGTTAGTTACGCGTCGTGGTGTTGGCTATTATCTACGCAACCCGGAACAAGATTAGGAGTTTTTGCTAAATGAAACAACAAAAATTACGTTTTTTTTCTTCGGTTCATTTTAAAATAGCGTTAGTATTTGTCTTGCTTTTGATGATTTCAATTCAAATTATTGGGGCTATTTTTATTCGTGAGCTGGAATCTTCGACGATTCAAGCTTTTGAAGAAAATACAACTTTACAAGTAGATGCTTTGGCTACTAATTTAAGTAGTGATTTAACGAAGCATCAAGAAAATCCTAAAGAAAATAATTTAAAGCGAACGCTTGTCGAGTTTGCTAAGAGTGATATTTTAGAAGCTCGTTTAGTGGATGATAAGGGAATAGTTATTGCGACAAGTGATCCAAATCTTCAAGGTGATGTAGGTAAAAAGAATGATTATGAATCTTTTAATTCTTTCACGCAAAAGAAAGAAGAACGAAAAGACCCGGTAACTGGTGATCGTGTGTACGTGAATATCCAACAAGTGTATTCACCCACAGGTAACGCAGTCATCGGTTTTCTTTATGTGAAAAGTGATATTGAAAGTAGGTATCGTCAAGTAAGCGATATTGCGTTGATTTTCTTTTATGCTTCAATGATTGCTCTTGTGTTTTCGTTAATTATTGCTTTGCTTGTGGCTAGAACAATCACAAAACCGATTGGTGAGATGAAACAACAAGCAGTGCGAATTGCCAATGGTGATTATTCAAGGCAAGTTGAAGTTTATGGCAAGGATGAGTTAGGTCAGTTAGGTGAAACTTTCAATGAACTATCTGCTCGGATTGAAGAGGCTCAAGAAACGATGGATGCTGAACGTCGGCGTTTGGATAGCGTATTGTCACATATGACAGATGGTGTTATTGGGACAGATCGTCGGGGGAATATTATCTTAATTAATGAAACGGCACTAACTTTATTACAAGTTCAGATGCAAGATGTATTAGGAGAATCAATTCTTTCTTTACTTGATATTGAGGATGACTATACATTTAGGGCACTGTTGGAAGAACAAGATGAAATTTTGATTGATTTTTCTGAAAAATTAGATGAAGCGATGATGTTGAGAGCGGAGTTTTCAATGATTCGACGTGAATCTGGTTTTATTAGTGGTTTAGTGTGTGTGCTTCATGATGTAACCGAGAAGGAAAAAGATGAAGAAGAGCGTCGTCAGTTTGTGTCTAATGTTTCTCATGAATTAAGAACTCCTCTAACAAGTATGAGAAGTTATATTGAGGCTCTTAATGATGGTGCGTGGCAAGATCCAGAAGTGGCACCAGCTTTTTTAAAGGTAACGCAAGAAGAAACAAATCGCATGATTCGTATGATTAATGATTTATTACAGTTATCAAGAATGGATTCGAATAAAATTGAATTGAAGTTAGAATTAGTTAACTTAAATGAATTATTTAATTATGTGATTGATCGTTTTGATATGTTAATTAAAGATAGCGATAAAAACTATGTCATCAAACGAGAGTTCACCAAGCGCTCCATTTGGGCGGAAATTGATACGGATCGCATGATTCAAGTGTTTGATAACATTTTAAATAATGCGATGAAATATTCTCCTGCGGGCGGAACCATTACGTGTCGTTTATTGGAAACCCATAAAAATGTTATTTTAAGTATCTCAGATGAAGGATTAGGAATACCTAAACAAAATTTAGGAAAAGTGTTTGATCGATTTTATCGAGTGGATAAGGCAAGATCAAGAGAAATGGGCGGTTCTGGATTAGGGTTAGCTATTTCAAAAGAATCAGTTAAAGCTCATGGAGGAAATATTTGGGTTGAAAGTGAAGAAGATAGAGGATCAACATTCTTTATTTCTTTACCATATGAACCATACGAGGAGGATCTTTGGGAATAATGAATCAATTAATCGATCGAGCAATTAAAACAAGCTTAATTATGATGATTTTACTTAGTTTATTCCTGTCTTGGAAAATATGGACCAAACCTGCCAATCGTTCAGTTTCTGAAAAAGAAAATAATTCAGAATTAGTTCAAATGAAAAAAATGTCAGAAGTCTATGTTCCGACTAAACTTTTTTATCATAAGAGTAAAAATGAGTTTTTGACGTCAAGTAAGGAGAATACATTACTTGATGTTCATAACAAATTGATTAAGTTTGAGATGAAAAATAGTAAAATTGTAGATGAAAAAAGTATCAAAGATAGATTATTATCTGAAGATACCTTTAATCTTTTGTATCCTAATGAGTTACCTTTATCAGTTTATAAAGGTATTTACAGGTTAGAGCTGGACGTGCCAAAAGAATTTGAAGATTTTAGATTTAATCGTTTAATTTATTCATTTGAAAAAGAAGAGATTTATTTTGTTAATTCTAAATTAACAACAGGGATTAAATTTAGTACTAAGGGCGACAGTAATTCGATTAAGGAACTTGTTAAAAATGAGAAGAAAAATAATTATTCTTCAGTTAAGCTATCAGAAGAAAATATTGCGGGTGTTTATTACTTAACAGATGATGTTAAACTTAAAACATTCAGCTATATGGTTGCAACACAGTCTTTTACAACCTTCTCAAAAGCATTTTTTGAACAATCGAATGATTTGTACTCAAATGACACTGAAAATGTTAATTTGTCTAACGGTGAGGGAGAGTCTTTAACGATTCAATCTGAAACAGGCGAGGTAAACTATGTTGGAAAATTAAATTCAACAAGTGCTGGAACCAATACCTTGTATCAAGATACGTTCCAATATGTGGAAAATTTAGGAAATGCTTTGGGAACATTGAGATATTTTGATGATAAAGAAGGCAATATTACTTATCGAAACTATGTGGATGGATTCCCAGTTTTTGGTAGTGATATTAAGGGTCGCCTAGAAATTATGGTTCAGAATAGAAGAGTCTTAGTTAGAACCAATCAAGAGGCAATTCAAATTCCGATTCCGTCTGATGAGACAGTTACTTTATTATCTACAGACAAGATGATGAATAATCTTGTTGAAAATGGTGTGGACATGTCTTTAATTGAGGATGCACAAATCGGCTATGAATGGCAAACAAATCAAGAAACAAAGCAAGCCGTTGATCTAGTACCGACGTGGTATGTTAAATATAAAAATATTTGGTACTCTGATGAAAAATTAATTAAAGATATAGCAAAAGGAGGCGCTGATTAATGGATTTTAAGCGTGTTGAAGGAATTTTTTTAGCAGTATTCCTCTTTTTGAATATGTTCTTATTTTATGTGTATCAAGAAGGTAAACCAAAACAAGATACGAGTTCATCAAGTAGTATCTCTGAAAATATTGAAGAGCGATTGAAAGCAGATGAAATCAGTTTGCCTCATTCTTTATCCTCTAAAAGTAAGCAAGGGTATTACTTATCCGCTGAAGAAAGTGAACTAATTGTTGAAGCGAAAGAAAATTTGAAAAATCAAGATTGGCAAGTTAATAATTCAAAATTATTTAGTCAATTAATACGTAGAAATGACATAGATATTTCTGATGGAGATGAAGTAAAGAAAGTTAAAGCATTTGTCTCGCAGAAGCAAAATGTGATAAAAGGCGACGAGTATGTCATGAATGCTCATGAAAGTAGTTCGAATAAGAAATATGTTTTTTCACAAGTGTGGGAAGATATACCTTTCTATGATGAAACATCTCAAATAGCTATCTATCTTTCTAAAAATGAAGGCAATCGTCTTTTGATGGATAATTATGAACAAACGTACTTGAATAATATCGAACCTCTAAGAGATCAACAGGCGATGGTTTCTGAAAGAGAGGCTGTTATTAGTCTGTACACTAACAATAGTTTGCAACCTGGTAGTAAAATTAAATGGATAGATTTGGGCTACACACGGATTTTTACTATTCGTGGAAAAAATGTGTATGTACCAGCTTGGTTTATTGCGGTTGAATCGAGTAAAAGTGCAGTTAAAGTTGAACGAGTCGATGCTTTTTCGGGTTCACTCATTTCTTCAAATGTTTCTGAAAGATGAAAAATGAGTAGAAATGTTATATACTTGTCAGCAGTAAAATGTATTAGGAAGGAAGAGCTTTTGTGGAGAATAATGGATTCAAGGTGAGTGTTCTGGCGAGTGGTAGTTCGGGAAATTCACTTTATGTTGAAACAGGACAAAAGCGAATACTGGTTGATGCAGGTTTAAGTGGTAAAAAGATTACTGGCTTACTCGAACAAATAGGAAGAAAACCAGATGATTTGGATGCTATTTTAGTGACTCATGAGCACCGGGATCATATTCATGGTGTAGGAGTTTTAGCCAGAAAATATAAGTTAGATGTCTATGCCAATGAAAAAACGTGGCAAGCCATGGAACCTTTGATTGGTGATGTTAGTTTTGAGCAAAAAAATATCTTTAATATGGGGCAAGTGATGACATTGGGTGATATTGATATTGAGAGTTTTGGCGTATCACATGATGCAGCAGATCCTCAGTTTTATCAATTTCATAAAGACAATAAGTCTTTTGTAGTCTTAACGGATACTGGTTATTGTAGTGACAGAGTTCGTGGAATTATCAAAAATGCAGATGGTTATTTGATGGAAAGTAATCATGACTTAGCCATGCTTCGAATGGGTAAATATCCTTGGAGCACGAAACAACGTATTTTGAGTGATAAAGGTCACCTGTCTAATGAAGATGGTGCTTCTGTAGCATTAGATGTGATTGGTGATAAAACAAAGCGTATTTATCTGGGGCATTTGAGTAAGGAAAATAATTTAAAAGAAATTGCCCATATGACGATGACAGATACGTTGATTAAAAATGATGTGGATACGTTTAAACAAGTAAAAGTGATGGATACCGATCCAGAAAAAGCGTGTTCATTGTTTGCGATATAGATCAGAGTGGTGAAAATAGCGTTTTGCTCTGAGTAACTGGAGGTAATATCAAACAATCCGTTCTTTGGATTGCTTGATATTAGTGAAGTTACCGAAGGAGCAGATTTTTGAACCCGGACTACAACAACAGAGTGAATAAAAAGACGTTTTGCTCCAAGCAACTGGAGGAACTACAAAAAATCCGCTTTTTAGATTTATTTGTAGTTTTGAAGTTGTCGCGGGAGCAGCCTTTTTATTCCGGACTACAACAACAGAGTGAATAAAAAGACGTTTTGCTCCAAGCAACTGGAGG
>CAUQFM010000123.1:0-6533 GCA_963517295.1 uncultured Vagococcus sp. | reverse complement strand
AACTAAAAAACAATCCATGGTTTTCGGATTGATTATTGATTAGCGAAGTTACTGAAAGAGCTGTCTTTTGAATCTTAATCATTAAAACTATCCATAAAAAAAAGTGAGGTTGACATGATGGTCAACCTCTTTCTTTCAAGGAAGGAGCTTAAAGAATGAACTTTCCAGTCTTAAAAGCAAGTAGTTATGTTCTAGTTCATACACCAGATATGATTGAACATAATGGAACAACTCAAACAACAGAAAAAATAACTAATCCAGATAGTGAGTATTTAAAAACACTTTACGAAAATATGAGGACTTACGATGAGGTAGTGAACTACGCGCCCAATCAAACGTTTATTGGTAATCTAAATTATAAAGATTTAAAAGCGATGGAACAACCTTGGATAAACAATAAAACGATTGAAGGTAAAAGATATAGTGATAAAGGCGAAATTATGCCTGAATTAGAATTCTATGGTTTACTACAAATTTGTGATGTTTTTGAATTAGTTCATCTAGAAGAAATATTTGCTAATGAGGTAAGAGAATCACTATCTAGTCACAAGTTATTTAAAGATGATGTGAAAAAAATTAAAGAAGGAACAACTGAAGATTGGTTACAAGAACAGCTAGATAAGCATGAAGCGGAAGGGTTATACTACAATCAAAAATTAGTAGGTTGTGTGACTCGTGCTCATGAAATTGATGTGAATTTGAACGCTCATGTGATGTTGGAAAATCTTTCAGTTAAAGCAAGTGGCGTTTTAGCATTACGTCATTTATTAAATGAAAAAGGAATGAATCCAAGTGACATTGACTATGTGATTGAATGTAGTGAAGAAGCTTGTGGGGATATGAATCAGCGTGGTGGAGGTAACTTTGCTAAGTCGATTGCTGAAATGTGTGGTTGTGTGAATGCTACTGGTAGTGATTTAAGAAGTTTTTGTGCAGCACCAACTCATGCGATTATTTCAGCCTCATCTCTTGTCAAAGCTGAAACGTTTAAAAATGTAGTGATTGTAGCTGGTGGTGCGATAGCAAAACTTGGTATGAATGGTAAATCTCATGTGTCAAAAGGATTACCTATTTTAGAAGATGTCTTGGGAGGATTTGCCACACTTATTAGTGAAAATGACGGCATACACCCAATCATTCGAACAGATTATGTGGGTCGCCATACTGTTTCGAGTGGCTCTAGTCCACAAGCCGTGACAAGTGCTTTAATTGCTGATCCGTTGTTAAAGGCAGGACTCACAGTCAAAGATGTAGATGTTTATTCTGTTGAGATGCAAAATCCAGATATTACAAAACCTGCAGGAGCAGGAGATGTCCCCTTAGCTAATCTTAAAATGATTGGTGCGATTGGCGTTTTGAAGAAGCAACTGGAGAAAAAAGATTTAATGACCTTCGTTAATGAAAAGTCAATTCCAGGATGGGCACCAACGCAAGGTCATATTCCTAGTGGTGTACCTTATCTAGGTTTTGCTGTGGAAGATTTAACGACTGGGGATAAAAATAGAGTGATGATTGTTGGTAAAGGCTCTCTTTTCTTAGGTCGCATGACTAATTTATTTGACGGTGTTTCAATCATTATTGAAAGAAATACCGGCGAAGTTAGTACGAATAGTGACTCATTGAAAGAAACAGTGAAATCTGAAATGGCAGAAGTTTTGCGAGATTTTGCTAAAAAATTATCAGAGGATTAGAGGTGAAGTAGGTGTCTAGTTCAGTAAAAGAAGTTATGAGTGAGCTTTTAATAGAAATGGCAGAAAAATTGGAATCTGATCGTTATTATGATGATGTCAAGATTGGTTTAACCATCGATGGTAGTGAGCATGGTTCAGATGTTATGGAAGAAGCGCTTAAACTCATTCAAAATAGAGCAACGTTTAAAGTTGTATTAATTGGAACCAAAGTAAAGTGGGCTGAAAATTATGAGCTTTACGAAACAAAATGTGCATCTGATAATCATCAAAAAATGGAAGAATTACTGGCTAACGGAACTATTCAAGGTTGTGTAACACTGCACTACACTTTTCCAATAGGTGTCTCAACTGTGGGACGAGTGATTGTGCCAAGCACAGGTAAAGAGATGTATATCGCAACTACTACCGGAACAACAAGTTCTAATCGTATTGAAGCGATGGTTAAAAATACAATTAATGGCATAATTGCTGCTAAAGCTTGTGGTGTGAATGAACCCACTGTGGGTATTTTAAATATTGATGGTGCTAATTCAGTTGAACGTGTTTTGAAAGAATTAAAAACAAACGGCTATGGTTTAACCTTTTCTAAAAGTCAACGAACAGATGGTACGATTACCATGAGAGGAAATGATCTCTTAATGGGAACGCCTGATGTTATGGTTTGTGATAGTTTGACAGGAAATATCTTAATGAAGATTTTTTCTGCCTATCAAACAGGTGGTAACTATGAAGCAGTAGGTTATGGTTATGGACCAGGTATTGGAGATAGTGAGATTCAAAATATTTGTATCATCTCACGAGCAAGTGGTGCACCTGTTATTGCCAATGCGCTTCAATATGCTTATGAACTTGCGAAAGGTCATTTAAAAGAAGTCTCTAAAAATGAATACGGGCAAGCAAAAAAAGCACAGCTATCAGAATTATGTGAAGCGTTAAATCAAAAACAAAAAAATTTAATTTCGGAAGAAAACGTCGCTATTCCGGAAAAAGAAATTGTCACAAAAGATATTTCAGGAATAGATGTTCTTGATTTAGATGATGCTTTAATTGTTCTATGGAAAGAAAAAATATACGCTGAAAGTGGTATGGGATGTACTGGCCCAATTATTCTGGTGAATGAAAAGAATATTGAACAGGCAAAACAACTACTAGAAAAAGATTATTTGTAAATAATAAATGTATGATAACCTCTTTAGATAAAGATCTTTAGAGGTTTTTTGGTGTGTTATTATAAAAGAAAGGTAATACGCTGTATACATTTATTGCCACTCAAACGTTTATATATTAAAGGAGGTTAAATAGATGCAGAAAGGAGATAAATTAGATCAGTTTTTACTTGATCTAGGTAATCAGTGTTATCGGTTATTGGTTTCAAAAGGTGCAAGTTATCATGAAGCGGAAGATGTTGTCCAAGAAACCTATTATAAATTAATAAAACTAGTTCCTGATCTTAAAGAATCACAATTAAAAGCGTGGTTCTTTAGAGTAGCGTTAAATCAGTTTATTGATGAAAAAAGAAAAATTAAAAAATTAGTATTGGTTGAACAAACATTTTTTGATGATCAACCTAAAAATAAGGATGATTATCAAAGAATAGTTGATTTAGATCAAATTGAGTGTCAGTTAGAATCCGTAAAACCTGAATATAAAGAAATCCTCATTTTGAAATATTATTATGGGTTATCTTATTTGGAAATCTCAAATATCTTAGAAATTAAGGCAGATTCAGTTAAACAAAAATTAGCCAGAGCAAGAAAAAGCATTACTAAAGAAAGGGATGATCATGATGGAACCTAATTTTGAAAAGACACTAAAAAAAGCTAAGTTAAAAAACACGCTACGAATTATTTTAATTACGATTGTAACTTTAATAATCGCGATATCATTATTTTATTCTTTGAGTAATAAAATAGTGAGTAAAAAATCCGATGAATTAAATAAATATTTATTTTTAAGAAATGAAATAGCAGAGCCAAATGTTCAAATTGATTCTCAAGTCTTATCTTCTTCGTCAGCTACAGGTGGAGAAATTGTTTCTAATAAGTCAAAAAATATTTCAGGATATGTAGTGCCTTGGGATACGATAAGAGCAACCTATTCTTTAGTTTCATTCAATGTCGATTATAATGAATTCTTATCAGGAATACACATGACAAAAGATAATGTGTATTCATATAATAAACAAACAAAGAAAAAAGCAGCTGATTTTTATCATCCAGATGTGGATTACAGTGGCTATTTAAAAGAAATGCCTAACGATCTAAAATTAATGGATGAGAAAAAAGCAGAAGTTTCAGAGATGGCAATTTCTTTTGATCAGCCGGTAAAATGGAAAGAAGTAAGGGATAAAATCCCAACAGGAATCACACCTAAATGGCTATATATGACATCTAATATTTCAGACAAAAAACCAGGTGGTCCGACAGGATATGGTACCTACGGATTCAGTTTAGATGAAGAAGATCAGCAAGATTCTTTTGAAGGTTTCTTAGATAATTTACAACAGTATGATGATAAGGAGCGAGATGAAGTTATTCAAAATTTTATAAAAAAAAATAAAGATAAAGAACTTTCAGATACTGAAATTTTAGGTATCTTAGTCACAGGAGAAAATAAAGATTTAAAAAAAATGCAAGACTTTTATCATTTACGAGCGGCTTCCGTTGGTGTTACAGTAGAAATAAATCCTTATATCAAAGTTGAAAAAGAATAAACATTTTATAAGATATATTATTCGGATATAAAAGGATAACTATTAATATTAATAGTTTATAATGATTATTATTTACAAAACGAATTTAGCTTATATATAAAATTAGTGGCTTTAATAGAACAAATAAAAGTTATTTTTATTTGAAAATGAAGGATAGATTTTTAAAATCTATCCTTTTTATAATACACAAAATAAATAAAATATGTTTAATAAAGATGATTAACGACTTTTTTAGTGTTAATGTTCACAAATGTTCGATGAATAAGGCCGTTGTTTGGAATTAAAAGGCGTTAAACAAGTAATTGCGTTTGTGAAAAAAATATCTTATAATAATCGAGTTAACAAATTTAGGAGGAATATTTTTTATGAAAAAAATGTTACAAGGTTTATTTATAGGTATGCTTTTGGTTACATTGGTAGCTTGCTCATCGGGTAGTGCTAAAGATGAGAAGTTTGTTGGTGAAGCTAAAGGTGCTAATGGTCTAGTTAAAGTTGAAGTGACTGTTAAAAAAGATAAAATTGAGAAGATTAAAGTCGTTGAAAGTAGTGAAACAGATGGCGTTTCTGACTTGGCTTTAAAACAAATTCCTGATGCAATTATTAAAGATCAAGGATTAGACGTGGATGCTGTAACAGGAGCTTCTTCAACAAGTAAAGCGGTAGTAGATGCTGTGAAAAATGCCCTTGAAAAATCAAGTATTGATATTGCGGCAATGTCAAAAGTTAAGGCTAATTTACCTAAAGCAAAAGAAGTTAGCAAAACAGATTATGATGTTGTTGTCATTGGTGGTGGTGGTGCTGGTCTTTCAGCTGCTATTACTGCTGCAGAAAAAGGTAGCGAAGTTGTTTTACTTGAAAAATTACCAGTTCTTGGTGGAAACACAATGATTTCAGGTGGCGAGATGGCAGCTCCTGGTAACTGGTTACAAAAAGAACAAGGAATTAAAGATAGTAAGGATCAATTTTATGAAGATATTATCAAAGGTGGGGACGCTGAAAATGATCCTGAATTGGTTCGTGTTTTAGCGGATAATGCTTTATCAGCAGCTGAATGGTTAAAAGATGATGTAAAAGTCGAGTTTGAAGATTATTTATTATTCTTTGGTGGTCATTCAGTTAAAAGAAGTTTAGTTCCAAAAGATGCATCAGGTGCCGAATTAGTTAAGAAATTAGAGAAAAAAGCAAAAGATAGCGGTGTGACGTTATTAACTAACGCAGACGCTAAAAAAATTACCGCAAAAGATGGTAAGGGTCAGTTCAATCAAGTGGAAGCAAAAGTGAATGAAAAAGATATTACATTTTCAGCTAAAAAGGGAATTGTTGTGGCTTCAGGTGGATTTGGTGCTAATTTAGAAATGCGTAAGAAATATAATAAAGAGATGGATGAAAAAATTCTATCGACAACAAGTACAGGTAGTATGGGTGATGGGATTGTGATAGGTGAAGATATTGGAGCAGGTACAACTGATATGGAATACATCCAAACTTACCCAACATGTGACCCTGAAACTGGTCGCTTATTATATGTGGGTGACGTTCGTATGGAAGGTTTATCTATTTTAGTTAATAAAGAAGGCAAACGTTTTGTGGAAGAATTAGAACGTCGTGATGTTATTTCTAAAGCTGTAACGAAACAATCTGATGGACATTCTTATATGTTCTGGGATCAAGCAGCAATGGATAAATCAAAAGTGGATAAAACACATAAAAAAGAATATGAAAGTTTGATTAATCGTGGTCTTTTGATTAAAGCTGATACAGTCGAAGAAGCGGCTAAACATTTTGAAATTGATACGAAAGAACTACAAAAAACTGTAGATACTTATAATCAATACGCAAAAGACGGTAAAGATAAAGACTTCAACAAACGTGGTGAATTAGTTGCCTTTGGGGAAGGGCCTTATTACATAATGAAATCAATTCCCGCGGTTCATCATACAATGGGTGGTTTAACAATTAATCCAAAAGCTGAATTATTAGATGGAGATAAAAAAGTTATTCCTCATGTCTATGCAGCTGGTGAAGTTACTGGAGATGTACATGGTACCAACCGTTTAGGCTCTGATGCGATTGCAGATATTATTGTTTTCGGTCGTATTGCAGGAGATGGAGTTACAAAATAGTAAATA
>CAUQFM010000122.1:0-6587 GCA_963517295.1 uncultured Vagococcus sp. | reverse complement strand
ATTTCCTCCGAATTTATTAATCTTTTTTATAGTTTGTTGTTTTTCTGATTCCTTATACTAATTTCCACACTACTTATCATGCCCTTAGATGTTCTAAGTGTTCCCTCATATGCCTCCCTTTTTCCATATCTACTTTCCCTCTCCTCACCTCCTCTCAATCGTTCTCTTCCAATAACAAACAATTCCCTTATCAATTGAATAGAGCGGTTGATACCCTAGTTCTTTTATTTTAGTAATATTAGCTAGGGAATTCATGATATCTCCTTTTCGAGCTAATTTAGTCTGGATACACAATTTTTTTTGACTTAGTGATTGAGAAAGAACTAGTAGTTGATTTAAAGAGGTCTTTGCTCCAGTTCCAATGTTATACACCTCACCAATCGCTTTTTCTTTTTCTGACACAAGTAATAGCGCCTGAATTACATCCTGCACATAGACAAAATCTCGGGTTTGCTCTCCATTTCCATATTTAGTAAATTCAAAATATTCTGAATTTTCATTTGTTTTCAATCCTTGATTAAGAAGTGATAATACCCCTGAATAAGGAGAATTAGGATTTTGGTTCTCGCCATATACATTAAAGAAACGTACTGCTGTTGTTTTCACACCATAAAGTCGGTGATACATTAAGGTAAATTGTTCCGATGCATACTTGTCCAAGGCATAAGGACTTAGTGGTTGAACAGCGTCTCCTTCTGTTTGAACAGCATGTGGGCTATCTCCATAGACTGACGCAGAAGAGGCAAAAACAAAACGCTTAAGCAATTGTTTTTGTTTTTTGACTTGTTCCAATAAAAGCAAGGTTGCATCTTGATTAATAAGATGAGTGGACCACGGAAATTCAATCGACTCTGCGACATTAGCCACCGCTGCTAAATGAAAGACATAATCAAATGTAAATTCCTTAAATAGTTGATTTAATAGCTTTTTATTTCCAATATCTTCTTTGATAAAGACGACATTTTCTGAAGGAAGTATATTTTCTCTGTGTCCCATTGAAAGATTGTCGACTACGACAACTTTTGCATAGGTACCATAATGATTCACCAAGTGTGAACCGATAAATCCGGCCCCTCCGGTAATTAAAATTGTCTCCATTTTCTTTGCTCCTATTCTTTTATTTCGCTTTATCCCCAAGTCGAATAGTTTTTTCCGGGTACTGATTGTTCAAACTATTTTTAGTATCTAATATAAGCTGGCTTTTATTTGCAATTTTATTTCTATCAAAGCAATCATGATTGACTAAGAGAATAACCAAGTCATAGGTTTCCATTAATGTGTAGTCTAACTCGATTGACTCTTGTTTATAACCATGTTTATCTATAAAATATGTTGTTAATGGATCACAAAATTCTACCATGCTTCCCGCTTTTTGAAGATCATCAAAAATTTGTAAGCTAGGTGATTCACGTAAATCATTACTATTTTCTTTATAGGCCATTCCCATAAGCAGGATCTTTGAACCTTTTAAGACTTTGTTATGCTGCAGTAGAGCTTCTTTTGCTTTTGATGCCACATGTTTAGGCATTTCTCGATTAATTTCTTGAGCCAATTCAATCAAACGACTGGAATGATTGGATTTCTTCGCTTTCCAATTCAAATACATTGGATCTAATGGAATACAATGTCCACCAATCCCTGGACCTGGTAAAAACTTCATATAGCCAAAAGGCTTAGTCTCAGATGCTTGAATCGTTTCCCAAATATCAATTCCCATTTGTTCACACAAAATCGCCATTTCATTGATAAAAGCAATATTGATACTTCTAAAGGTATTTTCTAGTAATTTGCTCATTTCAGCTACTTCTGTGGAAGTTACTGGAACAACTTGTTCTACAATGCTTTGATACAATAAAGTACTGATTTCTAAAGAATTTTCAGTTGTCCCTCCGACAACTTTAGGAGTATTTTTAATTTTAAATTTTTTATTTCCTGGGTCCACTCTTTCAGGAGAATAGGCAACCATAAAATCTTGATCTGCTAAGTAGCCCTGTTGAATCAACGGTTCATGAATTAATTCTTTGGAGGTTCCAGGATAAGTAGTACTCTCTAGAATAACTAACGTTTGACTTTCCCATTCTGAATGAATCGTATCGAGTGCCTCTTGAATGTAAGAAATATCAGGTTCATAAGAATCTGTCAATGGGGTTGGTACACAAATAATGAAGCAATCAAGCCCTTTTAAAGACTCTTTTTGATTAGATACTTGAAAATGTCCAGTAGAGAAAGCCATTTGTACCGTCTCTGAAGAAATATCCAGAATATCTGATTTTCCTTGTTTTAAAAGTGCTATTTTCACTTCACTTTTATCAAATCCTGTCACATAAAAACCTGCTTCTGCGAATGATAGGGCTAAGGGCAACCCAACATAACCTAATCCGATTACACCAATCGTGGCGGTTCTATTATTTATTTTCGTTATAAATTGATCTCTCACTAGATTTCACGCTTCTTTCTTTTGATTAACTGAATTAGAGGGTCTTTACTGAGAATGAAACAAATACTGTAACTAATTACCCCAACACCTACTTGAGTCACTAGGTAAAGGCTAGTACGCTCTATTTCTATAGATCTGGATGCTCCCCACATACAGCCTCCCATTATTAAACTAAATACTGCATATTTGATTAAATACTTGCCTACAAACATAAATGAAACAACTTTTCTTACTTGATATAGTTCAATTAATAACGTTACCGCAGTTCCCAAGAACAAAGCTAGTGCTGGTGCTTGCGCTTTAAAATTCAACTGTAAAAAGAGAAAACAACAACTACTTGTCACGACTGCTCCAACAATTACAGCCAATGCATACTCTTTATTTTTATTGCTTACTACTAAATATTGGATTCCGATAACGTCTGAAAGCCCTTTGAACACAAAAGAAAATGAAATAATCACCAAAGGATTCATTACTTCTGAAAATTCTTCTCCCAAAAACCAAGAAACAAATTGAGGTGCCATCACTAAAACCCCAATAGTCATAGGCAATGCTAGACCACTGATAAAACGAAGTGAAAAATTTAAATATTTTTTTAAACGTTCTGTATCTCCCGTTGTATAATATTTAGACATCTTCGGCATTAAAACAGAAGTTAAGGCCGAGATAAAACTAATCGCAATTACATACAATTTATAGGCTTGATTAAAGACACCAACTTCAACAGCACCGTTAAAATTTTCCAATAAAAGTTTATTTATGGATAAAGTCAGAGTTAACATACTCGGAACAACAAATAATAATACAATTGGGGAGATGTGTTGACCTATGGTTCCTACAACAAAAGTAAATCCACCCACCTCACTTAAAGCAATACTCCCTGTTAAAAATTGTCCTAAAAAAAGAGTAAGTCCGTTAATCAAAATGTATTTCCATAAATCATTACTTGTTTGTATAAAAAGAAAAATAGCTCCTATATTGCAGACTCTCACTGCGATATTTCGCCACATAATCGCAGAAATTTTTTCTTTCCCGACAAAATACCAGGAAGTGTCCAATCCCGTACTTATTAATGTAAAAAGATAAAGAACAAGTAGAAATTGATGCTGATTAAAATAAAAAATAAAGAGTCCGTATAAAGATGTTGTTGCTCCAGTCATTATAATCTGAAAACTAAAAAGTTCAGAAAACAGCTGGTTCATATTTCGTTCGTCTGTTTCAGCTATTTTTTTGCTAGCATACATCGGTAGTCCCAGTAAAATCAACAATGAAAAAAGTTGAATAAAAGAATAGAGATATGCTTCTAATCCAATGCCTTTCGGACCAAAAATTCTTGAAATATAGGGGGTCGTTACAAGTGGTGTTAGAATGGTCACGAATTGATAGACTAAAATCGAGCCATAATTCCGAAGCAATTTATGACTCATTCGCACTTACTTCCAAGGCAGCATCATAAATTTGCTCCACTTTTTTTGCTAGATGTCCCCAATTCAATTCATGTTCTATCTTAGATTTCGCCCTTATCCCCATCTCTCTTGCCTCAGCTGGATGACAGACTAAATAATTAACAGCTTCGTAAATAGCACTACTAGATTGATCTGGTATTAGCAAACCGGTTTTTTTATGCTCCAAAATATCAGTATTTCCTCCAACAGCACACGCAACAACTGGATTTCCACATGCCATTGCTTCTAGTATTCCAATACTACACCCTTCCATTAGTGAAGGTTGAACATAAATATCCGCTAAATCCAAATACTGTTTAATTTGATGATGCGCTTGTCTCCCAATAAATTTCACTTTTTCTAAGTTTATTTTTTGTTCTTCTAGCCAGTTCTTCAATTGTTGTTCCTGACTCCCATCTCCAACTAAACAAATAAACAGATTCGGATGTTCTTCTAACAATCTTGGAATCACCTGGATAAAATAAGTCATGCCTTTCACCGGCTCCATACGATTGGTGGTGACTATCACTTTATCCCCTTCTTCAATTCCTAATTCTTTTCTCAATAAGCTGAGATGTGATATCGCTTTTTGATATTCTTCAAAATTAACTCCATTAGGAATGAAAACACAGCGTTCTGAACCAAACAATTCTGCAGACATTTTTTCTACTTCGAAACTAGGACAAATAATTTTATCTGGTTGACCAATCATTTTAGTGATTTTTTTGAATTTTTTTTGCTTATACAACGTTCTAAACCATGAAAGATGGTTGGTATAGACTTCAACGCCTGTTGTTTTTACATACTGCATCATTTTTGCGTCTTTATTTAGCGTTTGCCAATGAATAATATCAATCTTTTTTTCTGCTTGTAAATCATTTATAAAGGTACTCATTCGTCTTCGATAAATGAAATCACCAATTTTTTTTATTTTAGGAATCGGAATCCGAAAAATTTTCACTTGCTCATCCCATTCAATTTCCACTTTGTTGCTCGTTGAAAAATAGCATGTAAGTATTGTAATCTGATGGCCTCTTTTAGCCAGAGCTCGACTCAATTCATGAGTATAAACGGCTACTCCGCCAATATTAGGAAAATAATCATAGGAAACGAATAGAATTTCTTTCTTCTTCATTTTAGATTGCTCCTTTAGTCGTCAAAATAGTCCTAATTGTTTTCCACAGTATTTCCAATTCAAGTTTAATGGATTGATTTTTAACATAATACAGGTCATATTTCATTTTATCGCCATTTTTCAAATCGCTGCGACCATTTACTTGAGCCAAACCTGTAATACCAGCTTTTTTTTCTAAACGCATTTTCTGCTCTTTATTATATCCACAAGTAATCTCAGGTATTTCTGGTCTAGGGCCAACAATACTCATGTCCCCTTTTAATACATTGAAGAATTGCGGAAGTTCATCAATGCTTGTTTTTCGAATAAAGGCACCAATTTTTGTAATATGTTCTTTTTCATCGTTCTCTGACTTAAATATGAAATCAGAGGGTATTCCGTAAATGGGGTTAAACATGTACGTTTTTTCTGGAATTTCTTCTTTCATTGAACGAAACTTAAAAATTTTAAATCTAACTCCATTTAATCCCGTTCGTTCTTGAATAAATAAAATAGAGCCACGATCCTCTTTCCAAATCAAAAGAGACACAACAAGCATTATAGGAAACAAGATTAAAATACAGATACAACTAAACACAATATCAAATCCTCTTTTTAGGCAATTAAATATAATTTGTTGCCGCTTATTTTTATCCATCACACTACTTACCCCTTCCGTTATATCCTTTTTTTTATGGCATTAACTACATAATGACAAAAATAATAACTTGTTTGAACAAGTGATAATTGTTGCGTTTTCCGATACATACGCCATGTTCTGATAAGCATTTTCCATTTATTTTTTGAAAATGAATTCTCTTTTATTCGGTAGTAAACCAGTGCTTGCTGAGTACCTTCCGCTTCATATCCTTTTCTTAACAAGTTTAGCCACGTAGCAGTGTCTTCGCCACCTTGAATCAAGGGCATGAGAAAAGGTCCTGTTTTTTTTCGATCCACTACCACCGTTGAACAACCTATGATAGTGTTTTTAAGTAGTTTTTTATAAGTCAGACTTACAGGAACTTGAACATGTTTTTTCACACCCGTTGATTTAACCATATAATATTCACTGAAAGATAATGCCGTTTGCTTTTTTTCAAAACAACTTAGTTGAATCGCTAGTTTTTCTTGTTTCCAAATATCATCGCAATCAATAAAGGCCACATATCGACCTGTGCTTTTTTCCAACCCTAAATTTCGCGCATATGCAGGTCCTGCATTTTTATTAAGTCGGGTAAAATATACATTGTCTAATTTTAAAAAATTTTCAATATAATGAATATACTCTATAGTAGATCCATCATCGATTAAATGAAGTTCAATATTTGAAACAGACTGTTCTAACACACTTTTAATTGAATCTACAATCGTACAGTCTGGATTAAATATTGGCATAATGACACTGACTCTTTCACTCAGAAACATACAATTTCTCCTTTTCACGTAAATAATTGATTAATCTACTTGTTCGGAAATTTTGCCCTACTTCATTGATATGATAAACTGAATTAAAGATGTGATTCAATGGAACAAAATAGTCCTCTGGTTTACCTATAACTTGATAGTTTTCAGTTAAGTAACTAGTTAATCG
>CAUQFM010000121.1:0-6663 GCA_963517295.1 uncultured Vagococcus sp. | reverse complement strand
GGTTCAAAAAGCAACTCCTACGGCAACTTCACAACTTATAAAAAATCCAAAAAGAGCGGATTGTTTATAAGTTCCTCCAGTTGCTTGGAGTTAAACGCTTTTTTCACCACCTTGATTATATTCACGAATGACTGGTGGTTCGTAGTTTTCGATAAATTGTTTCATTTCATCTAAAGAATTAGAGAATAGTATTTTGTCTCGGTCGACTTGAGTTAAAAAATTATTAGTGACCATGGAATCAAAAAATTCTGCTAGTAAATCATAATAACCATCTATGTTGTAAAAAATACAGGGATTTTGATGTTCACCGATTCGTCCCCAGGAGATTACCTCGGAAATTTCTTCTAAAGTTCCAGGACCACCTGGAAGAGCAATGTAGACATCTGCAAGTTCAATCATTTTGCGTTTTCTTTCATGCATATCTTCAACAATAATTAACTCGTCAAGGCCTTGATGTGACAGCTCGCGTTCAGCTAAAAAGGTTGGCATCACACCGATAGTTTTTCCTTTTCCTTTAATGAGAGTATCAGCGATAATTCCCATCAGACCAACCGCGCCACCACCATAAACTAAGTCGTAATGATTAGTTAACATCCACTTACCGATTTCTTTGGTTTTTTCTTGATAAATTAATTTGTTTCCAATGCTTGCACCACAATATATAGCGATTTTTTTCATATTTATCCTCCTGACACTCAATATATGATACCATAGGATAAATCGAAAAAGGAGAAAAATAAGATGACATTACAAAAATATCAAAAATGGGTCAGTTGTTTTTATCAAAAAAGAGGTTGGTATGATTTAAATCCATTTATTCGTGCCAATTTCTTAGCGGAAGAAACAGGGGAAGTGGCTCGTGCAATAAGAGCGATTGAAATTGGACGGGATAGACCAGATGAACGTAAGAAAAATGAAAAAGAATTAATAGAAGATTTGAAAGAAGAGCTTGGAGATGTTTTAGATAATGTGTTTATTTTAGCTGATAAATATGATATTCAAATCGAAGATATTTTAGAGAGTCATCAAAGTAAATTAGAAGAAAGATTTGGTAAAAAATAAAGACTTCAATAAAAGCCAATTGTTTCGTCATAGAAAATTCATAATTAGGGGTTATTATATAGACATACCAACAAAACAACCCTAATAAACTTTTTCATTTTATTTACTCCTCCAAAGTAAATAAAACAACTCCTTTTTGAGACTAGCTGATGAGCTAGTCTTTTTTTTTAATCTTTTAGATAGTTCTCTATCTCTTTTCGGGACTTCAAAATGACTATCTTTTTTCTCTGTAAACTCGATTTAATTTTTTTATCAATGCCACTCTTTGGGTATTTTTGAAATGCCATGTCCATTTTAAAAACTCCCAATCTACTTTTTCAGGGCAACCCTCATTCATATCTGGACGAGCTTTATTTTTATATATTTTATTTCGTTTTAAGACTTGATAAAGACAAACAGTTCTTGGAGGATCAATAAAAATAATCGTGTCACAAGCAGCCATTCTTAAATCCAAAGTATCACCATAATTTCCATCAATGATCCATTTTTCTTTTTTTATCAATTTATTTTGAATACTAATCTGTTCTTCAGTAGTTGATAAAATCCAACCGGGTTTCCAAAATAGTTTATCTAAGTGGAAAAGAGGCAAATTAGTTTTTTCTTGTAATTTAAATGCGAATGTAGACTTTCCAGCACCAGACGAGCCAATAATGATTATTTTATCCATAAGTAAGCCTCCTAAAATTAATTGAAAACAGGTAAAAAAGAGGTCGCTTGTTTATTTGACATATTACTCCTAGCGCAGTGACCTGTTTTATAGCAAAGTATAATAAAAATAAATAAAATTACTTTTAGTTTGTAAAAAGGGACTGTGATGTACTTATGTTACAGTCCCTTTATGAATTATTGGTAGATGTCTCGACGATGTCCTATTTCTAACATCAAAATAGTTATAGTATCATCGTCAATATTAGCAATTAATCTATAATCACCAATTCTGTAACGCCATTGTCCACTTTTATTGCCTATTAATCCTTTTCCATGACTTCGTGGAAATTCATTTCCTTCTAAATTCTTAGAAATCCAAGATAAAATTAGTCTAGCTAGATGTTTATCCATTTTTTTTAATGCTTTTTGAGCGTTCTTCTCATACCTAACTGAATATCCTCTATTACTCATAAACCTAATTCTTTAAGCATATCGTGATGAGAAATACTTTCATCATTTAATTGATGTTCTTTCATCGCTTTATTGTAAAGAACCATATCAATTTGATCTTCTAAACCCTCTAGTAATTTTGTTCTAGCTAGTTCAGATAAACTTAGACCATTTAAATCAGCCATTGATTGAATAAATGATTTTTCATCGTCTGTTACTCTAAATGTTACTGTACTCATAAGTATGCACCTCCTGTATAAGTTTGTTCTACAAGTTGATTGTACAACAAATGTATACATTTTTCAATTATTTGATTGATTAACATAAAAGACGTTATCACAAGTTAAATATTTGTAGAGTTACTAGGGCTTACAGGCACTGAGATTCTGAATTCCAAACGGTTTACCTAAAAATAAAAATAGGAATCCCTAGTTAAAGAGATTCCTATTTTTTTACTTAGTGAAAAAGCAACAGCATATTTTCTAAGTTATTGTTATGTTTTGATTTAATATTACTGATAATATTAAATCCCTCTTAATCCTTAAAAAGATCCGGACTTTTTTTCTCAAAATAAACCGGTCAACTTCTTTTTACTGATTTTTTTGAAAAAACTACAGGCGGTAAATATTTACGATACTACCAGTATAAGCATCTGCAACAAATTCGTATTGCGCTAATTCTCCGTCTTCAATGCGTGAAATACCACCAGTGTAGACTTTTGACTTAATGGCAAATGTTTGAAGTGGTTCTTTCTTAAAATGAATCCAAGAGCCTTCAATAGGACCTTCTTTTAAGAAATCTGTTTTAACTTTTTCTAAAATATCATCAGCAGATAGTGTTTTATTTTTTTTATACAAATATGAAAGAGCAGCTCCTGTAATAGCACCTACAGTTAATCCAATACTAATTCCAGTTGTTAAGCCGTTTTGATAAAATTCTTTATTATTATTGTTTTTATTTTTAAGCATTATTATACCTCCCATGGTTAATTTGTTGCTTATATTGTAGCACATATGAAACAAAAGGAAAAAGTAAAAATAAAAAAGCAAGAAGATTTTTCTCGTGTTATACAAATATGTTATAATTAGGTGTAGATAGAAAGAGAGGTGGCTCTACTTTAATAGTAGATAACTTATGGATGATAAATTATTTAATCGAATCAAGCAACTAACAGAAATTCAAAGTACAAGTGGCTTTGAAGGTAATATGCGTGAAGTCATGACAAAAGAAATGACACCACTAGTAGATAAAATCGAATACGATGGTTTAGGCGGCGTATTTGGAATTAAAAAAAGTAAAGCTGAAAATGCACCTCATATTATGTTAGCTTCACATATGGATGAAGTTGGGTTCATGTTAGCCCAAATTTTAGATAGCGGACTATTCCGTGTAGTGCCATTAGGCGGATGGAATCCTTACGTGGTTTCAGCACAACGTTTTACCTTACAAACTAAAAAAGGTAACTATCCTGTGATTTCATCATCGGTTCCACCACATTTATTACGTGGTACTGACGGTCAAAAATCAGTGGATGTAGCAGATATATTATTTGACGCTGGTTTTACTTCAAAAGAAGAAGCAGAAGAATTTGGCGTGAGACCGGGAGATGCGATTGTTCCAGACTCTGAGACAATAAAAACAGCTAATGGTAAACGAATTATCTCTAAAGCATGGGATAATCGTTATGGTTGTACCTTAGTTTTAGATGTATTAGAAGAATTAAAAGGTAAAGAACTACCAAATACTTTAATCGCAGGCGCCAACGTTCAAGAGGAAGTTGGTTTACGTGGAGCTAAAGTATCTACTAATAAATTCAAACCAGATTTATTCTTTGCTGTTGATTGTTCACCAGCTAATGATTTAGACGGTAAAAAAGATGCTAATGGTCGTTTAGATGGCGGATTCTTATTACGTATCTTTGATCCAGGGATGATTATGCTACCTCGTTTGAGAGAGTATATTGTGGAGACGGCAGATGCTAAAGAAATACCATATCAAAACTTTGTCTCAAAAGGTGGAACAGATGCTGGTGCAGCTCACTTAGCTAATGATGGTGTACCAAGTGCTGTTATAGGTGTTCCAGGTCGTTATATTCATACACATCAAACGATGTTTAGTATTAAAGATTATGAAGCAGCTAAAGCGATGGTTATGGAATTATTAACTTCTTTAGATCGCGAAACTGTGGATGCTATTATTTACGGAAAGTAGGTCTAGTCAATGATAATACCAACATCTTTAGAAGAAATTGCAGATTATATTGAAACAAAAAAAACAATTCTTTTTTTCACTGCTGATTGGTGTGGCGATTGTGTTTTCATCAAACCACATATGGCAGAGATTGAAGCAACATTTCCAGAGCTAAACTTTGTTCAAATCGATCGCGATGATTATATTGAACTTTGCCAAAAATGGGATGTTTTCGGAATACCAAGCTTCATCGCTGTTGAAAACGGTAAAGAAATGGGTCGTTTCGTTAGTAAAGATCGTAAAACGAAAGAAGAAATTATCGACTTTTTAAAAACACTATAGAAAGAGGATGAGCGTATGATAGAATCACAAGAGTACGATTCCATATTAGTCGGAACAGATGGTAGTGACCAAGCGAAGTTGGCCTTTGAAAAAGCAATAGCAGTAGCAAAAAGAAACAACGCAAAAGTTGTTGTAGCTCACATCATTGAAAATAAACTTTACGGTGGTACCATGTCATTTTCAACATTTACTCCTGATTTAGTTCAAGCTGAGTCAGATGAATCAAGAAGTTTACTTGATAGTTATGTTGAAGAAGCTAAAAAATTAGGCTATGACAATGTTGAAACAGTGCTAGAGTTTGGATCACCTAAAATCATGATGTCTCGAGAACTTCCCAAAAAATTCAACACTGATTTAATCATGGTGGGTCAATCAGGACTTAATGCAGTGGAACGATTGGTAATGGGTAGTGTGAGTGATCATATCATCCGAACAGCTCCCTGTGATGTTTTAATTGTTAGACCAGAATAAAAAAATGAAGAGAGTAAGTGCTTTAGACGTACTTACTTTCTTTCGTTGAAAAGAAAGGGATTTATTGAATGATAACTAGTTATAATGTAAAAGGTGTTGGCGATACGTTAATCCTTATTTTAAGTAATTCAGAAGGTCAAGAAGTAGAAGCAGTCAGAAAAGGTGATGTGGCTTGTGTCACTCTCAAAGAAACTGGCAAAGTAGTAGGGTGGAATATTTTTTCAGCCTCTCATAAGCTAACTAACTTACAGGGCGACGGACAAGTTCAATTATCACCTTCTCAAATAACTGAATTAAATTTAGCAGTCAAAGAAGCTGGCTTTGATGCAACGTTTGAATGTGATAATTCTCCAAAATTTGTTGTTGGATTTGTAAAAGAATGTGAAAAACACCAAGATTCAGATCATTTAAACATTACTAAAATTGAAGTGGATAATGGCGAAGAACTTCAAATCGTCTGTGGCGCATCTAATATGGTTCAAGGATTGAAAGTGGTTGTAGCAAAAGTTGGCGCTATGATGCCTGATGGAATGATCATCTGGCCTGGTGAATTACGCGGCGTTAAGAGTGATGGTATGGTTTGTTCAGCTAGTGAATTAAAACTAAAAAATGCCCCAGATAAAAAAGGAATTCTAGAATTACCAGAAACATCTGTTGTGGGAACAGCATTTAATTTTAATATAGCAATCAATGAATAATTTTTTAACAAAGTAATAACCTAAAAAGATTGTAGTTTACTGAACTTTCTTGTAAACTAAAGTAAATATGAAATGAGTGGGAGGCAAAAAAGATGAGTTTTACAGATGAAACAATGAGCTTTGATTTTAGCGAGAATAATAAAAAAGAAGTAAGTGAAACATTATCAATTGTTTACAAAGCATTAGAAGAAAAAGGCTATAACCCAATTAACCAAATTGTGGGATATTTACTATCTGGAGACCCTGCTTATATCCCTCGTTACCAAGATGCGCGTAACTTAATTAGACGCCATGAACGTGACGAAATTATGGAAGAATTAGTGAAAGATTACCTTTCTCACTATGGAATTGACGCTCGATGAGAACAATGGGCTTAGATGTGGGATCTAAAACGGTCGGTGTGGCAGTAAGCGATCCTCTAGGATGGACAGCGCAAGGGCTTGAAATTATAAGAATTGATGAAGCGAACGAAGTATTCGGTATTGAACGCGTCGCTGAGCTAGTCAAAGAATATAAAGTCACTCAATTTGTTGTGGGACTTCCTAAAAATATGAATAATACAATTGGACCAAGAGCAGAAGCTTCAATGGCATATGGCGAATTGTTAAAAGCTGAATTTAATTTACCGATTATCTATCAAGATGAACGTTTAACAACAGTTCAAGCAGAAAGAATGCTAATTGAGCAAGCTAATACATCAAGAGCAAAAAGAAAAAAAGTGATTGATAAAGTTGCGGCAGTCATGATTTTACAAAATTATTTAGATTCAAAGAGTTAATTTAAGACATAATAAAAAAGACTG
>CAUQFM010000120.1:0-6747 GCA_963517295.1 uncultured Vagococcus sp. | reverse complement strand
TTTTATCATTGTAATCAGACATAAATACAAGGATAATGGGCTTGTAAACAAAATAATAAGCTGGTGCAATGAATCAGAAAGGGACGCATCGTCTAACTTGTGAATAAAATAACAAAAGGAGCTATAAACATGAAAACTAATCGTACAGACAAAATGCTATCAAACATGCAACAAGAAAAAGTAGGTCAACTTTTAATCTCTGATCCAACCACAATCTTCTATTTGACTGGTTACTGGATCCATCCAGGGGAACGTTTACTTGTTTTAGTTTTATCAGATACAGGTAAACACACGTTAGTCGTTAACAAATTATTCCCAATCACTGAAGATTTAGGCGTTGAGCTTGTTTATATCGATGATACAGATGACGCTGTTGCAAAAGTTTTAGAATTTGTTGATACAAGTAAAAAAATTGGTATCGATAAAAATTGGCCATCTAAATTCTTACTTAACTTGTTAGATAAAGTGCCAGATGCTGAACTTTGTAATGGTTCAGATATTACTGATAGTGTCCGTGCCCATAAAAGTGAAGAAGAACTTAACTTAATGCGTGAGGTTTCTAAAGACAATGACAATGCGATTACTCAACTTAGAGATTTAGTTCCTTTAGAATTAAATGAACTAGAAATGACAGATCGTTTAGCTGCGATTTACAAAGATTTAAATAATAGTGGTTTCTCATTTGAACCGATTATTGCTTATGGTGCTAATGGAGCAGATCCTCATCACATAACCGATAATTCAACAGTTAAAGTTGGAGACAGTATTATTTTAGATATTGGTGGCGTTAAAAACTCTTACTGTTCTGATATGACAAGAACCTTTTTCTATAAAGAAGTGTCAGAAAAGAGCCGTGACGTTTACGAAACATGTCTAGAAGCTAACCGCCGTGCCATTAAAATGGTTAAACCTGGCGTAAGATTCTGTGATATCGATGCTGCTGCTCGTGATTACATTACTGAAAAAGGTTATGGAGAATACTTCACTCACAGAACAGGACATTTCATCGGCATTGAATGCCATGAAACAGGAGATGTGTCGGGATCAAATACTGCAGTAGCAGAACCTGGTATGGTATTTTCAGTGGAACCTGGCATTTATATTCCAGGCGAAGTCGGTGTTCGTATTGAAGATTTAATTATTTGTACAGAGGATGGCTACGAAAACTTAAATCATGCACCAAAAGAACTACAAATTATTGGTTAATAAAAGCCAAAGGAGTGTCTGTTTAAATGACAATTAAAGAAGGCTATATGCCCTATTTAGATTATCAAACGTATTACCGAATTATTGGAAAAGAAAATAAAGAAAAAGCCCCACTTGTTTTACTTCATGGTGGACCTGGCTCAACTCACAACTACTTTGAAATGTTGAATGATTTAGCTAATGACGATCGTCAGATTATTATGTATGACCAACTTGGTTGTGGTCTTTCTTCTATGCCAGATGATCCTTCTATTTGGAATTCTTCTATCTGGATTGAAGAATTAGTTGCTTTAAGAAAGCATCTTAATTTAGACGAAATCCATTTACTTGGTCAATCTTGGGGTGGTATGATGGCAATCGAATATTTATGTGATTACCAACCAGAAGGAATTAAAAGTGCGATTTTATCTAGTACGCTCCCTTCATCAAAACTTTGGGGCGAAGAACAACATCGTATGATCAAATATCTTTCTAAAGAAGATCAAGAAGCAATCCGTATTGCCGAAGAAGAATGGAATTTTGAAAGTGATGCCTATATCAAAGCTAATGATCATTTTATGGTTCGACATGCTGCTGATAATCCATCGCCTGAAATGCCTGAACCTTTAAGACGCAAGAAAAAGTCTGGTGCTCAAAGTTATCTTTATGCTTGGGGACCCAATGAGTATACGCCTAGTGGGACGTTGAAAGATTTTTATTACACAGATAAGCTTCATACAATTGACAAACCAACACTTATTACAAGTGGTGCAGATGATTTATGTACGCCATACATTGCTAAAACAATGTATGACCGAATCCCAAATGCGACATGGGAGTTATTCCAACATAGTCGTCATATGCCTTTTGTCGATCAAAATCAAGAGTATATGACTTTATTAACTGAATGGTTAAATAAACATGATTAATTTTAGGAAGGGGTATACATATGAATGATGTTGCTACTCAACCATCAAATAAAAAACCAGCTTCATTTTATTTTTGTTCCATCTCATTTACCTTTGAAAGAATGGCATATTACGCCGCCAAATGGTTACTTTATTATTTCTTAACGTATCAAGTCGTTCAAGGTGGACTTGGACTTGAAAAAGGACAAGCTGCAATTCTACAAGCTAACCTTGTTGCTTATACATATCTTGCACCTGTTTTTGGTGGCTTTATTGCTGATAGATATGTTGGTGCTCGTTATTTAATCCCACTAGGTTCCTTTATAATGGGAATTGGTTATTACGTAGGATCAATCGCTACAAGCGTATGGATGATTAACTTAATGGTCTTTTTAGTTGCTGTAGGAACTGGCCTTTTTAAAGGAAATTTATCCGCAATTACTGGGCAATTATTTGATGATAAAAAAGAATTAGATTCTGCATTTTCCGTTCAATATTCATTTGTAAATGTGGGATCATTAATTGGAACCACCATTATTCCAATCATTGTTTATACAATGTTTAAATCAGATGGCGTTTTTGGTTTTTCTGAAGGATTTTTATTTGCTACCATCATTTGTTTTCTTTGTGGTATTTGGTTTATTATTGGCTGGAGGTTCCTTGGCGATGCTGGTAAACGTCCTTTCAAAGAAGGTATTGAAAAAGAAGATAAAACAGATGTGAAAAAACCATTAACAAAAATTGAGAAAAAAAGAGTTGCTGCTATTTTCTTAATTTCTATTTTTTCAATTATTTTTTGGCTATTCTGGTATATGTCTTATCTTTCTGTTTATGATTATATGGATACGTTCATTCAAAACAAAGTTGGGACTTATACCGTTCCGACAGCATGGTTTGATTCTTTAAATGGATTATGGTGTATTATTTTAGGTCCGATCTTAGGTATTCTTTGGCTGAAATTGGCTAAACGATCTCAAGGTGATATGAGTCTCTTCAAAAAACTTGGTATTGGCTTATTATTCCTTGGAAGTTCTTACTTAATGCTGATTGCTGCAGAGTTACAACGTGGTGTTGGTGCAAGTGATTCTTCTAAAGCAAGTATGATTTGGATTATCCTATTTTCAATCCTATTATCATTAGGCGAGATGTTCTTTTCACCTCTTGGAAATTCATTTATTACAAAATATTCGCCTAAGAGTATTCTTTCTGTCATGATGGGAGTTTGGACGGTAGCAACATTTATAGCTGGTAAAGGTTACGGCTATATGTATGCCTTTGTTTTAAAATTTGACATGATGCATGCTTACATTGGTATTCCAATCGTACTTATCGTAGCTGCGTGTCTCCTTTTCATCTTTAACAAAAAATTAATTACTCTCGTTGAAGATGAAGACCCAATCGAAGAATAAAAAAATAACCGACGTATGATTTAAGTTTTTGACTTAGATCATACGTCGGTTTTAATTCGGAGCTAAACGCCTTTTTCACTACTCTTATACACGGTGTCTAGGAAGCAGCTTCTTCGGAAATAAACGCTTCCTAGACAATCTTTTTTAGTCTGAGTTCAAAAGGCAACTCCTTCGGCAACTTCACAAGTCATAATCAATCGAAAGTACCGATTGTTTATGACTTCCTCCAGCTGCTTGGAGCTAACCACCTTTTTCACTACTCTTTTTAATCCACTACTGATATGGTTCCGTTCCATTTTGTTTCAATATATGATTTAATTTCTTCTGAGTGAAGAACATCAACTAATGCTTTGATTTTTTCGTTGTTTTTATCCTCTGTTCTGGCTGCTATAACGTTGGCGTATGGTGAGTTATTTCCTTCAACAATCACGCCATCTTTTTCAGGATTTAAACCTATATTTTCTGCGAAATTCGCATTAATAGCAATCAAATCTCCTTCATTATTTTCATACGTCGTTGTCATAATTGCTGGATCAATATCATATTTGAACTTCAAGTTTTTAGGGTTTTCTTCTATATCATCAAAAGTTGCATTAACCAAGTTAGTTCCTTTTTTCACTTTGACTAGACCAGCATCTTGAAGCATTGTAATCACTCGTCCCCAATCAGTTTGAGAGTTACTAACTAAGACTGTCGCACCCTCTTTAACATCCTTCACATCTTTCACTGATTTAGAATAGAAGGCCATTTTTTCTAAATGAATGGCTCCCGCATTAACAAAATCATAATGCTTATCTTTAATCTCTTTATCCAAATAAGGAATATGTTGGAAATAATTGGCATCTAATTCTTTTTCTGCTAAAGCTTTATTAGGTAAAACAAAATCTTGGAAGACTTTAATTTCTAAATCGTAGCCTTTTTCTTTGAGTAACGGTTTTGCTTGTTCTAAAATTTCTGCATGTGGCGTCGCAGATGCACCTACAATAATTTTGTTGGTAGCATTTTTATTTTTTACAACTTTTTGATTTGAATCACTTTGCCCACCAACAACTAAAAACAAACCAATAACTGCCACAATAATCACGCCAAATCCTAGTCCAATTTTTTTCTTACTAATGGTATTCGTTGAGCTATCTCGTTTATCAACTAGTTTAACTAAAATATCGCCTAACCATTGGATGATAAAAACAATTAATAAAATTAATAGAGTTGACAGCATAATAATCGAATAATCATTCCCCATAAATCCAGCTTGATAAGCAAGCGTTCCTAAACCACCCGCACCAACAGCTCCTGCCATTGCTGTAAAACCAATCATGGTAATTGAAGTTACTGTAACACCTGAAATAAGTGCCGGTAAACTTTCTGGAATCAACACTTTAAAAATGATTTGAAACTTATTAGCACCCATTGCTTCGCTTGCTTCTAAAACACCTTTATCGACTTCTCGAAAGGCAATATCAACAAGGCGTGCGTAAAATGGCGCTGCCGATAAAACAAGTGCCGGAACTGCCGCACTTGGTCCTAACATTGTTCCAATTAAAGCTTTGACCACTGGAAAAAGCAAGATCATCAAAATAATAAAAGGCACTGATCTAAAGGTATTGCTAATGAGAGATACCACACTATAACCAAATTTAAAAATTGGTTTGTCATTTTTTTCAAAATAGAAAAGCATCAACCCAACTAATATTCCTAAAATAAGAACGAAAAACATTGAAACTAGTGTCATATATAGTGTTTCTTTAGTCGCATCAACAAAAGAATCTACTTTAATATTCGAAAAATTAAAATAAGTTTCTATAAATCCTTTATCCATATTGCAACACCTCAATTCCTAAGCCATTTTTTTCAAAGAAAACTAAACTTTCACTTAAAACACTAGATTCACCTGTCAATTGAACTAACATTGTTCCAAATGACAGTTGATTCGTTCTTCTAATGTTAGCTTGAAGAACGTTCACATTTATTTTGTATTGTTGAATTAATTTTGAAATAACAGCTTCATTCGCTTTTTCAGCCTCAAATAATAACTTCACAATCATTCCATCGGGGTAAGCATCTAATAAGAATTGAATCGCTTCTTCATTTTCTTCACCATCAACAAGGGCGTCCTGCTTCACAAAATTTTTCGTGACACTACTTTGCGGATTTTTGAAAACAGAGAAAACCTCACCCGTTTCTATAACTTCACCTTGTTCCATGACTGCTACTTTGTGGCAAATCTTACGAATAACATTCATCTCATGTGTAATTAAAACAACAGTTAAATTTAATTTTTTATTGATATCTAGTAAAAGATCCAATACTTCATCCGTTGTTTGTGGATCAAGCGCACTAGTTGCTTCATCACACAGTAAAATTTCTGGTTCGTTAGCTAAAGCTCGAGCAATCCCAACTCTTTGTTTTTGTCCACCAGATAACTCGCTAGGATAAGCATTTTCCTTACCTTCTAAGCCAACAAGCCTCACTAATTCTTGGGCTCTATTTAATCGATTTGCCTTTGGGTAATTACTTAATTCTAGTGGCAATAAGATATTATCAATCACAGATCTTGACCAAAGAAGATTGAAATGTTGAAAAATCATTCCAATTTTTTTCCTAAAATCTCGAAGCTCTCTTCCTTTTAGGTTACTAACATTTTTTCCATCAATCACAACTTCTCCCGATGTTGGTGTTTCTAAGTTATTAAGTAATCTAATTAGCGAGCTTTTCCCTGCTCCTGAAAAACCAATCACACCAAATATTTCACCTTTTTCAATACTCAAATTTACATTCTTAACAGCTTCTACTTTGTTTGTTTTTGTTTGATATATTTTATTAACCTGTTTTAATTCAATCATGCTCATCCTTTTTCTCCTCCTTTTGATTGTGTTAGAAAATAAAAAAAGCTTCCCTCCTCTATCTACTTTTATAAAAAGTAAACAAAGGACGAAAGCATTTCGTGTTACCACCTTTAGTTTGTCATCATCTCACAACAATAACCTTACCCAGTACGCAAGAAAATTCTTTGAATACTGTTGTCCGATAACGGGAACTCCCGAAAAAAGTTCACTAAATAGCTCACTCTTTTTATGCTCAAAGACCATCTTCCATTTTTTTCTTAGCTCCTCTTTCTCACCATCCGAGGTCTCTTAAAACTGTCAAAAAATGTACTCTTCTTCTCAACGCTTTTATATATTGAAATTAGTCTAACAAAATAATGAGAAGGTGTCAATGAAATTTTAATAAAGGAATGATTTAAT
>CAUQFM010000119.1:0-6760 GCA_963517295.1 uncultured Vagococcus sp. | reverse complement strand
GAAATGGAGTGATCAGATGATCCGAATAATAAAAAAAATGTCACTTAGTGCATTTATTGGAGCCATTGTCTTTATGGTTATCCAGATTACCAGTGATTTGTATTTACCAACATTGACTTCTGATATTATCGATAAAGGAGTGGCTAAAGGAGATACGTCTTATATCATACATGTTGGTTTAATTATGATTGGAATATCTCTTATTGGGATTGTAGCTTCAGTTTTTAATACTCTTATCGCCAGTCGAGAAGCGCAAAAGTTAGGAAAAAGGTTACGTTCAGAAATTTATGAAAAAGTAGAGTTTGCATCTCATTCTGAATTTGAAAAAATAGGAACGGCTTCATTAATCACAAGAACAACAACGGATGTCAATCAAATTCAAATGGTAAGTCAAATGTTTCTAAGATTAATGATAAATGCTCCTATTACGTTGATTGGAGCGAGTATTTTAGCTTATTCTAGAGATCCTCAATTAACAAAAATATTTCTGTATATTATGCCAACGCTATTAATTATTGTTGGTGGAATCATGTATTTTGCGGTTCCCTTATTTAAAAGTTTGCAACAGAAAACAGATAAACTCAATTTGGTTTTTAGAGAGGGTTTAACAGGTGTTAGAGTGATTAGAGCATTTAATCAAACACCTTTTGAAGAAAAAAGATTTGATGAGGCGAATAAGGATTACACCCAAACAGCGATAAAGGTTAACACATTAATGAGCTTCTTATTGCCAGTTGTTACGTTGATTATTAGTATTACCAATGTTTCAATTGTTTGGTTTGGTGGTCATAATGTAGCGAACGGTACTTTAGAAGTTGGAACGATGATGGCGTTTATGACTTATGCTATGCAAATTTTAATGAGTTTCATGATGATGACAATGATTTTTATTTTTGTACCTCGTGCGCAAGCTTCAGCAGTTCGAATTAATGAAGTTCTTGATTTGAAAAACGATATTGAAAATAGTAAAGAACCACAAGTTTTAACCGGAAATAAACACCTATCATTTGAAAATGTTAATTTTAGATACCCAGGTGCTGAAAATCCCGCTATTGATCAGGTTAATTTTAAGGTGTCATCTGGTGAAACACTGGCTATTATTGGTGGAACTGGTTCAGGTAAAACAACGTTGATTAATATGATTCCAAGATTTTATGATGTAACTAAAGGTAGTTTGAAAGTCAATCATCAAGACGTTAAGGAAGTAGATCAAGTTGATTTGAGACAACGAATAGGTTTTGTTCCTCAAAAAGCAGTCTTATTTACAGGAACTATTCGCTCTAATATGTTATATGGAAACCCAAGTGCAACAGAGGAAGATATATGGAAAGCGTTAGAAATTGCCCAAGCTAAAGATTTTGTACTTGAATTAACGGATGGATTAGAAAGTATCGTAGAACAAGGCGGTAGTAATTTTTCAGGTGGACAAAGACAAAGATTATGTATTGCGAGGGCATTAATCAAACCAGCTGATATCTATATTTTTGATGATTCTTTCTCAGCACTAGATTTTAAAACAGATGCTTTATTAAGAAAAGCCTTAAAAGAATCTGTCACAGAGGCGATAGTTGTGATTGTTGCCCAAAGAATCAGTACTGTTGTTGAAGCTGATATGATTCTGGTACTTGATGAAGGTATTATGGTAGGCAAAGGAAGCCACCAAGAATTAAAAGAGACAAACGAAACCTACCAAGAGATACTAACATCTCAACTGAGAGAGGAGGAAATTGCATGAGTGGAGGACCCGGAAAACACAACAACATGAAAGGTAAACCAGATAAAGCTAAAGATTTCTGGAAAACAACCAAGAGATTGATGGGGTATCTTTCAAAAAGGATTTATCTAGTTCTCTTTGTTATCATACTAGCAATTACCTCAACTATATTCCAAATTAGAACACCCAAAATGTTAGGGGAAGCAACAACTGAAATTTTTAAAGGATTAATGGTTGCTAAAGAGCAATTAAAACAAGGAATAAAAGTTGAGAGTGTGCCAATTGATTTTGATAAGATTGCAACGATTATCTTTATTGTTTTAGGCATGTACTTAGCTTCTGCGATTTTTAGTTTTATTCAACAATTCGTCATGACTAGAATTTCTCAAAATATGGTTTATCAATTAAGACAAGAGTTAAAAGAAAAAATGGGACGTGTCCCTATTTCATATTATGATACCCATAGTAATGGCGATATCATGTCTCGAGCAATCAATGATATGGACAATATTTCTGGAACATTGCAACAAAGCTTAACGCAATTAGTAACAAGTGTCATTATGTTCTTTGGAGTTCTCTTTATGATGTTAACGATTAGTTGGAAATTAACATTAGTTGCTTTGATTACGGTACCTTTAAGTTTGGTTGTGACGATGTTGATAGCTCCTAAATCACAACGATATTTTGCTAAACAACAAAAAACTTTAGGCCTATTAAATAATCAAATCGAAGAAACATATGGAGCTCATGCTGTTGTTAAAAGTTTTAATCGTGAAAATGAAAATATTCAGGAATTTGAAGTGCAAAATAGTGAATTGTTTAACTCAGGATGGAAAGCACAATTCATCTCAGCGATGATTATGCCACTAATGAACTTTATCAAGAATATTAGTTATGTTTTTGTTGCAGTCATTGGGGGCATTCAAGTAGCTAATGGACAAATTACGATTGGTAACGTACAAGCCTTTATGCAATATACGAATCAATTTGCTCAACCGTTAGGACAAATGGCTAATTTAATCAATACAATCCAAGCAACCATAGCTTCTGCTGAACGAATTTTTGAAGTAATGGATGAAATAGAAATGACAAATGACAAAGTTAATGTTCCAACTAGTTTGAATACCAGTTCAGAAGTTGTCTTTGAAAATGTTTCTTTTGGCTATTCAGAAGATAATATCTTGATGAGTGATTTTAATTTAAAAGTTGAAAAAGGTCAAAAAATAGCCATTGTAGGGCCTACAGGTGCGGGGAAAACAACGCTTATTAATTTATTAGAACGTTTCTATGATGTGAGCGAAGGCCATATTTTATATCGGAATCAAGATATTCGAAATATGAAGCACGAGGAATTAAGAGCTGATTTTTCGATGGTATTACAAGATACTTGGTTATTTACTGGAACGATTTTTGATAATATTAAATATGGAAATGAACAAGCAACTGAAGAGGCTATCTATGAAGCAGCAAGAGCAGCAAGAGCAGATGATTTTATTAGAAGATTGCCAAAAGGTTACCAAACTGTTCTTAATGAAGAAGCATCTAATATTTCACAAGGTCAACGTCAATTGGTTACGATTGCTAGAGCCTTTCTAGCAAATCCAGAAGTTTTAATATTAGATGAAGCAACTTCTAGCGTGGATACAAGAACAGAGATTTTAATTCAACATGGAATGGATGAGTTACTCAAAAATAGAACTAGTTTTGTTGTGGCTCACCGTTTATCAACAATTAGAGATGCAGATAATATTATTGTGATGGAAAAAGGATCGATTGTAGAAACTGGAAATCATGATAGTTTAATGGAAAATGAAGGCTTATATGCTGACCTCTACAATAGTCAATTTAGTGGAAATGTTTCAATTTAACTTAAAAACAGCTTGAAAAACAGCAATTTTTGAATAAGTAGCTATATTATTAGTCAAATTTCATATAATAATGGTACAATGATAATCGAGCAATTTATTAGTGAAAAAGATTGATAATATACTAGGAGGAATTTATTGTATGGGAAGCTTTTCGTTAGACCCCAAAACTAACTTATCGTCTATTGCGTTAAAAGTTAAAGATTTGGAAAAAATGACTAATTTTTATCAACGTGTAATAGGTTTGAGCATCATCAGTGAAGAAAACGATATGGCGATTATGGGAATTGGTAGTAAGCGAAAAAAATTAGTTGGTTTGATAGCGACACCAGATGGAAAGGAAGATTCCAATACTCGTACTGGTTTATATCATATGGCTTTTGTGCTTCCGACAAGAGAAGATCTCGCATTATTTTTGAAACACATGATGTTAATGAACTATCCAATTGAAGGCCAAAGTGATCATGGTTATTCTGAATCAGTTTACATTAATGATCCAGAAGGTAACCGTCTAGAATTTAGTTGGGATAAGCCAAAGGAAAAGTGGCCTCTTTTAGAAGGTAAAATTAATGGTGTTACGAAAGAGTTAAATATGCAAAAATTTTTATCTGGTGTTAAAGGAACATATGAAATGATTCCAACTGAAACAAAAGTAGGACATGTTCATCTGTCTATCTTAGATTTGGATCAAAGCTGTCAATTTTACGTAAAAGCATTAGGTTTTTCAATTAAGGACGATGATTTTGCTAATACTCACTTTTTAACGGTGAATGATTATCATCATCAAATTGCTTTGAATGAGTGGACACCAGCTATCCAAAGCCCTTTAGTAAAAGAAGCGGACCTTGGGGTGGATCATATTACATTTAATTTACCAACGTTTGAAAGTTTAATTCTACTAAAAGAACATTTAGAAGAGTTAAAGATAGAGTTTTATTTTAATAAAGGTAAAAAAATTATTGGTGTAAATGATCCAAATGGCATTCAGTTATGGTTTATTTCTTGTAAATGTCAGTAAAAAATGAAAAAAATAGAGATAAAAGTGTCCAAATTAAGGAACTTTATCTCTATTTTTATTTTATTTAAAGAATTGTGGTAGACTATAGGCGTAATTAAAAATAGGAGAAAATCACTTATGTACCAACAAACAAAATCTTTTATGCAAAAAATAGTCGACAACAAACAAATACCTGGAATTTCTTATGCTTTTATTGAGGGAGATTATCTGGATTTGGCCCAAATGGGTTGGAAACAGACCTATCCGGAATTAGTAGAATTAGAAGAAGATACTTTGTATGACATGGCTTCATTAACCAAAGTTATTTGTACTAATACGGTGATTTTGAAATTAATAGAGGCAAAAAAAATCAAAATTGATGAACCGCTTAATATTTACTTATCAGGATTTTTAGATAAAAGGGTAACGATTAAAGAATTATTAACACATACTTCTGGAATTAACCCTTTTATCCCGAATCGAAATGAATTAAGTAAAAAAGAGTTAAAAGAGGCTATTTTAACACTTAATTCTGATAGTTCACGAGGGCAAGTGGTTACGTATACAGATATTGGAACAATTCTTTTAGGCTTTTTGATTGAGAAAATGTATGCTAAACCTGTTCAAGATGTCTTTATGGATGAAGTGATAGAGCCATTAGATATGAAAAAAAGTGGCTTTAAAAATTTTGAAAAGAAAAAAGCAGCTCCAACTGAAAACAGAAAAGATCGAGGATTAGTCCAAGGGGAAGTTCATGATCCTAAAGCATTTGTATTAGGTGAAAATTGTGGGAGCGCAGGACTGTTTAGTACTCTTTCGGACACTATTACTTTTGTTGAAATGATGTTAAGGAAAGGGCAACATAAAAATAAAACGTTTCTTAAATCAGAAAGTATTGATTTACTATCAGATAATTATACAAAGAATTGTGAGAGAACAAGATCTTTAGGATGGGATTTGATTTCCTATGAAGAAAAATTTCTCTTGTACCATACAGGTTATACGGGAACTTTTATTATTATGGATTTAAAAATACAGGGAGCTTTTATTTTCTTATCTAATCGGGTACATCCAGAGGATAAAAGAGAAGAGTATCTCGCAATAAGAGATGAGTTAGTGGCAATTTATTTAGCCGAAAAAATAAATGTAGTATAGGGAGAGATTGTATATGTTAGAACCATTATTTTTACAACCAGTACTTCAAGAAAAAATTTGGGGTGGAACAAAATTAAAAACAGATTTTGATTATCCATTAGAAAGTGACAAAGTTGGAGAATGTTGGGCGATTAGTGCACATCCGCATGGTGTATGTACGGTTGAAAACGGACCTTTTAAAGGTGAAAAATTAGATAATATTTGGAAAAATCAACCAGAACTTTTTGGTAATTCAAAAGAAGATGTTTTTCCGTTATTAACAAAAATTTTAGATGCAGCAGATGATCTATCAGTTCAAGTTCACCCAGATGATTTATATGGAAAAAAGCATGAAGGTGAGCTAGGTAAAACAGAATGTTGGTATATTATTAGTGCAGATCCTGGTGCTGAAATTATTTATGGACATCACGCACAGACCAAAGAAGAGTTAGCTAAGATGATTGAAAGTGGTGATTGGGATCACTTATTAAGAAAAGTTCCAGTTGAAAAAGGTGAGTTCTATTTTGTCCCAAGTGGTACGATTCATGCGATTGGTAAAGGCATCATGATTTTAGAAACACAACAAAGTAGTGATACAACTTATCGAGTATATGATTATGATCGCCTAGATGATGCTGGTAATCCTCGTGAGTTACACATCCAACAATCATTAGATGTGACAAATGTTCCTCATATTGATCCTAAATTAGGGATTAAAGAATTTGGGCAAGGTGAATCTAGCATAATTACTTATATTGAGTCAGATTATTTTAATGTTTATAACTGGGAAGTATCAGGACTGCTAACTCTTAAAGCAACTGCTCCTTATACTCTAGTGAGTGTGTTAGATGGATTTGGCTATATTTCTTTAAATGATCAAAAAGAAAAAGTAGAAATCAAAAAAGGTCAGCATTTCATTTTAACTTCAGATATCGAAAATTGGCATCTAGAAGGTGATTTACAAATTATCGCATCAGAACCTGGAACAAAAAACAGATAAAACTAGGGTGAATAAAAAATCGTTTTGCTCCAAGTAACTGGAAGTAATCA
>CAUQFM010000118.1:0-6787 GCA_963517295.1 uncultured Vagococcus sp. | reverse complement strand
ATCTGTATGTTACACCGTATTTGTTAGCTTCGAATTCCCATTTTCCTATAAACTCAACTTCTGCTTTATTTACTACTTTACTTTCTGCATCGTAGCTCTTGAATACCCATTTTCCATCATTTTCTGTATCTACGTACTCTTTAGTTGTTGGTTGACTCGCAGCTACATTTGCTTTATCTACATAACGGTTTTGGTCTGTTGGTTTATAGCCTTCTATCGCTTGCGGCAATGTCTTATCTGGAGTTCCGCTTTCGAACCTGTACGTTACACTGTATTTATTAGCTTCGAATTCCCATTTTCCTATAAACTCTACATCTGCTTTATTTACTACTTTACTTTCTGCATCGTAGCTCTTGAATACCCATTTCCCATCATTTTCTGTATCTACGTACTCTTTAGTTGTTGGTTGACTCGCAGCTACATTTGCTTTATCTACATAACGGTTTTGGTCTGTTGGTTTATAGCCTTCTATCGCTTGCGGCAGCGTCTTACCTGGCGTTCCACTTTGGAACCTATAAGATACATTATAAAATGTAACATACCCTAGTTCTAAAACGTTAGCTTCTACTTTGTCAATAGGTAAATTTGTAGCTGAATCCAGGCTTAACCAACCACTACCGATTCTGCCAGCATTTGGGTGAACATTACCCTCAACAGAACCTGTTACTTTTAAAACTGTTGTACCATTTGTATCTGCTAATTCTTTGGCTTTTTCTTGATTAATACGAACAACCATCTGATTGATTTCTTCATCACTCTTATTAGGGAATAATGCTTTAAGTTCTGTTGATGTAAGAGATCGAAGTGTCATATTGCGCAAAATTGTTTCAGCAATAGACTTGCCTTCATCCGGTTTTACTACACTCTCAGCTATACGCTCATTACGTTCGTTTTCCGGGCGATCACTATCCTTATCATTTAACGATCTAAGAATCATTCTAAATGTTATATTATGGTTACCTTTAGTTTCAACACCAAATGTGACTCTAGGGTCCGTATTACTAACGATTGAATTAAAGCTATCTTTTGTATTTCCTAACGCTGTTCCATCTTTTGAATACACATTTAAGATTTCCTTCGTTCCATCTTCCTTAATTCCAAGAGCATATAAAGGTCTCCATGAGTAACCATTAAACTCTGCATATAATTTTTCCGGAACAACTAAATCTTTGTCTAAATTCACATTTAAGTCTACATATGTGTAAGTTTTTCTCCTTTCGCCCAATTCAAATTGATTCCCTTTATATGAATTAGATAAAACAGGACCAACATATCCTATATGAGGATTTCTATACACAGTCATCGCTGTAGTTTTATCCATTTCAAACTCAGCTTTTAAAACCACTTCATTCACTTTTGTAGTATCATTATTGTCCGGTTTATACTCATCGATGATACGACGTGTATTTTTTTCTTTATCTTCTGTGTCTTTGTTTAACTTAGTATTGGGTAATACATCATCCGATTTTACATTTGTATCAATATTAACCTTATTATCGTTAATTTTAAATTTATTCATTCCACCTATAATCGCAAATCCCATAGAAAATTTATCTGTAGGGAAAGGCTTATCTTGATCATTTAAACTGGCATAAACACCATACAGCTTGGAATCAGCATTCAATCCATCTGGAAAGGCAGTGGCTAAAGTGTCTTCTGGGGAAAACAATCTTGCTCCTTCTGCAATTTTTCCATCTACAGGTGGTTTGTCAGACCAACCAAGAAAAGTTTTTGCAGCAGCACGGAAAAGACCGGTATTTGGTAAGGGACTCCCTAATTTATCTGTAGCATTCTTATATGTATTTTCAGTATCTTTTTTTTCGTGTGATTCACTTGTCCATTGACCGATAAGACTTACTTTACCATCATAATTTGCTGTCGTATCTCTTTTAAATCTTCTAGTTCTTGAAGGTTCGGGATTTGGTGTAGTTTCTGAACTACCTGAGTTTAATGAATTTTCTATTGTTCCTATAGTTGATGAAGCTGCACCACTATTTGTATCTACTGTATTAGATGTATGAATAACAGCATTTGGTTTATTTGTTTCAGTATTCTCTAAATTAGTATGTTCAATGTTTGAACGGTCATTAGCCGAAAGAGAATCTTTTGGCTTATTATTTTCTGATAAATGTTCATTTGCTAATTCAGAAGATAGTATCCCATTATCTTTTGCATATACTGCTCCACTTCCTAAAAATAACATAGCACTAACAGCAACACTAACTGCTCCGACATGATATTTTCTAATTGAGAAACGTAAAGTTTTTTCTTTGTTATTTCTTTTAAATTTCATACTTCAAACACCCTTTCTTATTAATTAATTCACTGACATGTTAATTATACATTTATTATCAAATTTTATCAAACATTACTAATTTTCTTATTTCTTCATAAACTAAAAATCCCTTACTATTTTGCAAGTAAGAGATTCTAAAATTTAATATTTATTTCTTATGTTCTTTGTTTTCTGAAATCATCACTATCCATCAATCGACCCTCATTTAACACCATAACATTTGAACAAATTGCTTCAATTAATGTCTGATTATGGCTAATCAATACTATCGTCATATTTGTTTTTTCTTGAACTTTTTGTAACACTTTTATCACTTTTTCCTGATTCGCATCATCTAGTGAACTTGTTATTTCATCACAAATTAAGCATTCTGGTTGTGCTAAAATAGCCCTTGCAATGGCACAACGTTGACATTGTCCTCCAGATAATTGATGAGGATATTTTTCTAACCAATCCAATTCAAGATCCAAGCTTGTAAATAATTCCTGTATCATTCCAATTCGTTCTGTCTTACTCTTTATTTTTCTCATAAATTTTAACGGTTCCTCTAAGCTTTTCACTATCGTTTGATTCGGATTAAAAGCTAATAAACTATTTTGGAATAAATATTGAACTCTTCGGTAATAGCTTTGTTTTTCATGAGTCAATACTTCTCTTAATTCTTTTTCTTCAATTTTGATATTCCCTTCATATGGAATAAAGCCAGATAAAATCTTTGCAAGAGTTGTCTTTCCTGCTCCTGAATGTCCGATGATTCCTGTTACTTCATATTTTGGAATATCCAGTGTAAGATTTTGAAGAATAAGATCCTCATCTTTATAATGGTTCGATACATTTTTTAATTGAAAGAATTTTTCTTTTTTCTTATTAGATAAACGATTAAAATTGAAAGTCTTAGGAGATTCATTCTTTTGTACTACTAATTCTCCCTCTTCTAAAGTCAACACTTTCGTACAAAATTGATACGCTAACTCTCGTTGATGTGTCACCATAATCGTTGCAGTATCATATTGCTTTGCAAGATTAACAATTAATTGCATCATCTCCTTTTGCAAAGGAGCATCTAAAGCACTAAATGGTTCATCAGCAATAATTAATTTCGGCTGATTGATAAACGCCATTGCAATCATCACTCTTTGTAGCATTCCTCCAGATAACTCATGCGGATATAATTGTAATACTTTTTCTTCTAATTGAACCATTTTAAGAACTGCAATCATTGTTTGATGATTGGGTTGTATCATTAATTCTTCCAATTGTTGACCGATTGTAAATAAAGGATCTAAACTATGTTGTCCATTTTGGAAAATGATGCCAATATCCTGTCTTAAAAATTCTCTTCTCTTTTTACTAGATAAGGTCAACCAGTTTTCTTCTAAAAACTTCATTTTAGTCGCATTCATCATTACCTTTTGATGAATATTACCAAGTAAACATTCTAAAAATGTCGATTTTCCAATACCAGATTCTCCAATAATTCCAATGACTTCTCCTTCTTTAATGGAAAAGTCTAAATCTTTGAGGACTACATCTTGCCCATATGAAGCATTTAATTGTTTAACTTCAAAAATTGTCTGTCCCATTAGTCTTTTACCAATTTATTCGTAATATGATAAAAATCAGATGGAGAAAGTTCAAAATGATGAATATAGTTGTTCATTGCTCCATGTAAGTTGACAAATCCAATGTAATCAACGACTGCTTCATCTCTTGCATAATCTTGAATTTCTGTCACTTTACTACGAGTTTTAGCTGTATCTACTTCATGGGCTAAGGTAGTAATTTTTTCATCCAACCATGAGTCTGCATTCTTCACATAGTTTAAAGCTCCATTACTAGATAAAGTTGCATTTAAGAAATAATGAGGGTCTCCCGTTGGCAATGTTAATGCTGAAGCTAATGCAATGTCATAATCTAATTGATTTAATCCATCAACTTTTTCTTGAATATCAATTTTCAAATCAATCCCTAATTGTTTAAATTGTTGTTGCAGTGCTGTAGCAATTTTTTCATTGGCTAATCTCTTATAAGTTTTTAGAACAATTTGTAAAGGTTCATTTTTATCATTGACTAAAATACCATCTGCATTTTTTGTTTTATAGCCGGCTTCTGCTAATAATTTAGTTGTCATTTCTGGTTGGTATTGTTTATTAGCAAATGTACCACTTGAATAAATACTTGAATCTAAAAACGCACCATCGGCTGGAGTGACATGACCTTTTAAGAAGTCTTGTGTCAACTCTTGCTTATTAATCGCATGTAAAATCGCTTGTCGTACTTTTTTGTCTTGTAATCTGGCTTTATTCAATTCTAAATGATACGTTCTTGTACTTGGTTGATTATAGACTTGAACAGAAGAATCTTTCATTAATGAATCGGCTACATCATCATTTAAATCTAATCCACCATCTACTTCTTTAGATTTTATCGCTAATTCTAATGTTTTTTGATCTGGAATTAATTGGTAATGAACTTCCTTAATTGAAGCATTTCCAGCCCAATAATGAGTGGAAGCTGTTAATGAAATCGAATCATTTGTCTTAAATTCTGTCACTTCATAAGGGCCCGTTCCTATAATTTTATCCGTACTTGTTACATCTACAATCGCTGTTTTAGCATCCACTAATTCATGAATAAACTGAGGACTTGGTTTTTCAGTATGAATTGTAAAAGTTAGTGAATCATTAGCAGTATAAGTAGCTGTTTTAAAAATTTTACCCGACTTATGGTTTTCTCCTACTCTTTGAAGACTAGCAATGACAGCGTCACTAGTAACAGCATTTCCATTTGAAAATGTAAGTTTTTCTTTTAAATGAATTTCCCATGTTTGATCATCAATCTTCTTATAAGAGGATGCTAACCATGGTTCTACATCAAAATCCTTTGTTAAACGGAATAATGTTTCTCCAATCCCAAAACGAATGGTATACCAACCTTCCCAATCTTTTGCGGGATCAATGCCTGCTGTAAATTGAGAATATCCAATTTTAAAAGTTGAATTTTGAGTACTTTCTTGTTGTTGGGATGCTGGCTGTACGGGGGCACATCCTACTAATACTGCTGCTGCAATGGTTAATAACATATTTTTTAATTTCATAAATTTCTCCCTTTCTGTTGAATCCAATAGTGGATTCCGTTAAATATAATAATCGTTAAAGTTATCGCAAGTCCTGGTGCAATCATTAACCATGGTGCTTGTTCAAACGATAATCTTCCCTCATTTAACATCGCTCCCCATTCTGGTTGAGGAACTTTTACTCCTATCCCTAAAAAAGATAATGTTGCTAAACTTAAGATTGTACTTGAAACATTGACAATCATATACGTCACTAATGGTACTTGAATATTTTTTAAAATTGTAATCAGCCGATACCATAATGGTGCTCCTTGCATATACATTACCGTTACATATTCTCGAACTTTAATGTTACGAATTTCTCCTCTTGTTAATTTGGCATAATAAGGCAAATAACTAATGACAAGCGCAATGACCCCATTTCTTAAGCCTCCACCTAATACTCCAGCTACCGTAATGGCTATGAGTAAACTAGGAATGGCTAATAAAATATCTACGAGGTTCGTTACGATTCTGTCAATCCATCCACCAAATAACCCAGCTACTCCTCCTAAAAACATTCCACCTAAATAAGATAATCCAACGATTAAAAGAGAAGCGCCGATAGAATATCTAGCTCCTACTATCACTCGAATAAACACATCTCGACCAAAGTCATCCGTTCCAAACCAATGATGAGCGTTTGGTGGTCTTAACAAATCACTAGCATTCATCGTTTCGTAGTTAAGGAACACTGTACTCCACAATAGTAATACACATCCTATTAAGATGAGTGACATAACCCATTTTCTTTTATTGTTCATGGCAATTCACCGCCTTTAATACGGGTATCTGTCCTATTTTGTAGTCCATCAGAAATTTGAGTAAGTACTAAATATAAAAAGCTAATTGAAACTACAATCATTTGTACGAGTGGATAATCTCTCGAACTAATACTATCCATTAATAACTTCCCAATTCCTGGCCAATAAAAAATAGTTTCTACTACAACAACACCCGCCATTAGAGAACCAAATGATAACAAGATAATTGTCACCATCGTAGGAAATATGTTTTTTATTAAATGTCGTTGAAAGATTTTTGACTCTTCCATTCCACGGTAATAAAGTACTTTAACATATTCCTGTTGTAATTCATGTTCTAACAACGCTGAAAATTGTTGAATAAATTTTGCACTCACTGGAATAACAATTGTAATAATCGGCAATATTAGTCCAATACCACCTTGTTTAGCCAGTAAAGGAACCCATTTTAATTGAACACTAAATACAAACATCAAGAAATAACCAATGACGAAAGATGGTAATGACATTTTAAAAAATAAAACCAATTGAAAAAGTGATTTTACAATTCGGTTTTTACATCGTACAAAAAATATCGACAATGGAATCGAGATTCCTAGTGAAACCACTAGA